>JALHTS010000078.1 GCA_022865965.1 Ignavibacteriaceae bacterium | reverse complement strand
TTTTTCTTTTTTCATTTAATAAACCTCACCCAAAGAGGTTGTCTCAAAAGTCTATTCTTGTCAACCTGAACTCGTTTCAGGTTCTTAATTTTGCTTAGTGTCAAGGCAATAGATTCCGCATCAAGTGCGGAATGACAGTCTTGAGACAACCTCCTTTTAAATTCAAATTTTAAACTACTCTTTGTTATAAAATTATAAAAGACATCTTATTATCATTATTTGTCCTCAAGCCTCCCCCTAGGGGAGGTTTGGAGGGGCTTCTTAAAATATTGCATATATAAACGGAGCAAGTGCAGATTCTTTTGTAAGAATTATTCGTCCGCCAAAAAGCAATAGCATAATAAGAATTGGTGCGAGCCACCATTTTTTTCTTACTTTAAGAAATTGCCAAAGCTCCGCTAATGTTGATAATTTGCTCATAATGCTGTTAAATATTCCGATTTTGATTTCCAGGTTTAGTATAATTTATCAGGTGCGTATTATCTAAACGGAGATATTAAATCATCAATCTCAGCGAGTCAACGAATCTTACATCTTATTCTAACAATCCAACAGCACAGAATTTTTACAAGCTTCTTCAAACTTTAAAATAAAGTAAAAAAGGCGATCCGTAATGGATCGCCTTCAATCAAATCACTCCTCTACATTTTTCAGTGAGAAGATAAAAACTTAGCTTATTTAATAAGCATCATCTTCTTTGTTGTAACGAATTTACCTGAATTAATCCTATAGAAATAAACACCGCTTGCAAGCATTGAAGCATCAAAGTTTACTTCATAAACTCCTGATACCTGTTCTTGATTTACAAGCACTGCAACTTCCTCACCCAGAGAATTGTAAACTCTCAGATCAACAAATCCAGCTTCCGGTAAGTCGTATCTGATGGTTGTTGATGGATTAAATGGATTCGGATAGTTTTGGCTCAATGCAAATGTTGACGGCATTGCTGTATTATCTTCAGGTTCAACAGGAACAATCTGATCCCAACTTGTTGATACAGTAATTCCATCAACAATCATAATTTGAGCAGAGTTATATTGACGTAGATTTATTGAACCTGCCTCGATATCTGATTGTCCGGTAGCTGGATTAACAATTGGACCAAGTGTTGGAGTGCCTGGCTCAGTACCAGTTGATGGATTATTAGCATCGAAAATAAATAGTGAGGCTACATCATTATCGGCTCCTGGAACAGATTCATATTTTGATACGAGGAGAAGTGTATCACCAAGTGAATAGTCAAAATCTGTGAATATTGTATCAGCGCTCTGGAAGCTATAACCGATTGCCAATCCACCAGCTCCATCTGTTTTAACCCATACTCTACCCCTAAAGTCAAATGTATTGTGCGGATTTGGTGCATAGTGGAAAAAGTATCCTGTCGGTGCAGCATCTATTCTTACCATAAATGAAGTATATACAGAACCAGATGTTGTTGCAGGGAATAGTCTGTGTGTGTCTTCACCTGTATTATCAAGTAATGCTGCTAAACCAATTCCTGATCCAGGATATCCAGGGAATTCTAAGCCAAATGAGTTTACACTTATTGGGTTTGTTCCAGCTCCACTGTGGGCAATCCAACCATGATCAGTTAATAGATCATCAGCTGGATAATCAAAGTTTTCTGTCCAGAAATCTGCTGGTAGTGTCAATGGTGTTGTACCTTCGTCAGCACCCATATATGGATATATTGTGCCGCGAGTATCACCATCAATGTCTGTTGTAATACCTGCTATTGGTGTACCAGCAAGATCAAAATCTCCATCAGAAGAACCTGTCAAATGTAAATCAGTTGCAGAAACGAAATTAACTGCTTTACTTACTGAGTTGGCATCTTGAGTTGTTACTTGCCAAGCTGCTAGATCAGCATACAATGTACCTTGATAATTGACAAGATTCTGATTTGAAAGGAGAACATTATAATCAGAAGTCAAAACAGAGGTAGCTGGAACAAGACCGATGGCAGACGAACCAGTGTTACCAGTGTGATTGTTAATGATAATATTATTTTTCAGATCAACATCCACCGAACCCGTGCCATTTGTATGATTCCCAATTCCGTAACTCACGAGTGCGGATGCATTATCATTAATTAAAATTGTGTTAAAATAAACTTTAAGATTGCCCATAGGGTTGGCTGAACGCAAGCCGATACCGTAAGTATAACGTGTTTCATCCGCGGCACCGACATTAATAAAGTTATTAAACACATTTATAGTATCAGTTTCAGTACTACTATTTCCAGCAAAGGCAATACCTACAAGATAGGCGCTTACATTAATTGTTTTTTCGAGACAGTTAATCGTATTTCCTAGGATATTTAGTATGCCTGCATGTCCTGTAATGTAAATACCGTGGTTATAGGAATCTGTAGCTCCGGCTGTTGTCGGCATTATGTTAATTGTATTACCAATTATTTCACTATCTACAAGATAAATGGTAGCAACACCACGTGTTCCGCAATAAATCTCATTATTAACAAAACTGAATTGGTTGGATATTGCTCCGCCACCCCAGGGTGCAAGACCATCACGCCGTACCGGTCTTTCTGCCGTTCCAATCTGGCAGTTCTCGACCCGGAAATACATAACACCGCCAAGGTCATTTATCACAGCTCCGTATCTGAAATTGGTCTGACCAACAACAATGTTTTTAATTATGAGGTTCTTGAGAACAACGCTGTCAGCATTCGCATTGTTTAACGTAAATGGAACATCAACTACGGGATCCATTTGTTCTGTAGTAACAAGCAGGTTACGGGTGTCGGTACCGTTATTGCTTCCGTCAAAAGTAACATATCCACTGTTAAAGCCGATCATAAATGGTCCGTTTCCTACTGATCCGCTGGCTGTAACAATTAAGGTAACGTCTCTGCCTGCAGCTGGTTTAATGATTACATTATTATCAGCCGATAAATCTGCATCAATAGTAAATGTATTTTCCCTTAAGGTGTCTGCATCTAATAAGAAGTTAACTGTTCCGGTAGCCCCATTGATATTTAATGACGCTACAGCATCATTAAGGGTCGCAAAACCTTGCGGATTTACACCTTGGGGGATGTAATAATCACCAGCGAGTGGCGTTCTTAAATCAACCTGGTAAGCTCCGAAACCATTATTTGTTGCTAGTACATAAACAATGTAAACGTAATCACTAACTTTTTGAGCTGATACATCTCCAAGACCACCTGCTGAAGTTAAACCCAGCATCGGAGTTGACGCAAAAAGCGTTGCCGAAGCAGGTACACTGCCAGGCACCTTAATAATCTTCGCATTATTCGAAGTAGTAGTAAAGAGGTCATTAGCTACTACATATTCATCTCCCAAAAAAAGGTTCAAATATCTGGAAGCACTGCCAGAAGTACTAAGAACTGTATTGGGAATTGTTCCGATTAATGTTCCGGTAGAAGTATATTTTTGCGCATTCATACCATGAGCATTAAAATAAAAATCATCATTAGGCAACGGTCCAATAGCAGCACTTGAAAAACTAACCAGTGCACCGATATTCACTATTGCAGGAGTGAATGTTACTCCATTATCGGTTGTTGTGAATTTTACAACTTCACCAGTGGCAGCAGCATTAGCAGCCCAAATCACAATAGAATTGTCTGCTGTAGAGCCTGTAACAGTAAACTTATCTCCTAATCTGTAAACAGCAACAGATGTATAATTAATTGCTTCAACCGGAGCAGCTGCTTCGCTTGTGTATTTATACACCTTAAATGCACTTGTGGATGAATTGGTAGTTAAGTTTCCTACAAATATTACTCCGTCTGTAGATACCTCAACATCGTTCACCGGAAATGTACCACCGGCTAAACCTGTTGTATCCAACGCGGTAACAGAATCACCAGTTGCAGCATTGAAAACAAAAATCTGTTTGCCGCCAAAATCAGCATGTCTATTAACCACATACAATCGGTGGTTACTGTTAACTAAACCATAGCTTAGTCCACGGGTTGTATTACCGGTTTCCCAATATGGTTTAGTGACTGCAGTTTCAGATTTTTCCCAGAGGGTTGTTACTTGCGAGTATCCTAAACTCGCAGTAAATAATAAAAGCACAATTGTGTAAAGGAATTTTTTCATATATACCTCATTTTAAATTGATGATTGTTAATTAAGGAAGTTATACTTCGAAATGATTTAAGACTCTTTTTAGTGCGGGTTTTCATAATGAATTCATTTCTGTTTAAGCACACTTAACTTACGTAATTCTGAGAAATAAGTCCATAGTTTTTATATAAAATTGACACAAAATTCTTAAAGAAAGATGCGTAGCAAAAACATTGGCACTTGGCAAGCAAAATAAATTTGCACTTGTCTGTTGTTTTACTATAACAACTATTTGTTTGGTCAGTTATTTTAATAAATATCTAAAAAGAATTTATGAAAAAAATGTCTTAGTTCATTGATGTTTTTAAATTTAACATAACCTTTTCTGAACGATCATCCTTGCGCTTAATTATATAAGTTAATGGACAAAAAAACTTAAGAAATTAAGTCTCCAAATAAACTCATTGCTTGTAATAATCTTTTAGTAAAATTTTACCGGAATTTGATGCTAATTCAAGATTTAAAATTCCATCTTCAGTGAGAATCATTTTTCTTTTATGAACTTCATCAATGAGTTTGAGAAAAAGTTTATCAGCTTCTGTTAAAACCCAGGTTGATGGATCATCAGGAATTTCAGATCTAATTAATTCCTTATCACCAACTGGCTCAGGACCAAAGTGAGGGTCAATATGATGATAAGATGCGGCGTCATATTTATGAAGTGATGGAGCTTCAAAAACAGGATTAAGATAGATTGCCCCGATTCCAAGTTCTTTCAAATAATCCAGTTTATCAATTATTCCCTGGAGATCTCCACCATATCTTCTTCGCTGTAAATTAAACCAAATATCCTCGCCGTTTTCTTTTTCATATGGTTGAAGTTCATACCAATCTGAAGTCCAGGAATGAACTTCCCAGACCGAAGTTGTATCATGAGGATATGCGCCTTTAATTGATTTAAGTGTCGGATCATTATTTGTATCACCATTTCTGAATCTTTCAGGAAATATCTGATACCAAACAACTTTTCTTGCCCAATCGGGTGTAAAATTTATTTCACTTTCTTTTATACCAATTGTTTTGTTTTCCCTAACGCTTGTTTGTGATATGCATGCAGTGGTAATCAGATAAGTTATTAATGTGACGAGAAGTACATTCATTATTTTCATAATTAGAATAACTCTTATATTTTACAGAATAAATTAAATATTAAGGTTACATAAATGAAATTAAATTTTTCAATGATCATCTTAGTTTTTTGTTTTGTTAATTCGTACGGAACCGATTATAAATCCTTAATAGCTAAAGGTGATGAATATTATAAAATATTTGATTTGGCGAATGCGGTGTTACTTTATGAAGAAGCATTCAAACTTGCAAATGAAAATTATCAAGTTCTTACAAGGTTAGACAGAACTTATAATGATCTTGGCGAAGATTATTACGAAATAAAAGATAGTAAAAATTCCAAGTCGGCAATAAATAACGCTTTAAAATTTGCCGAACTGCTTTCATCTAAATATCCTGATAGTGCAATGACCTATGCTTTGCTGGCAATTTCCTACGGAAATCTGGCGATGTTTAAAGGCGGAAACGAAAAGATTAAACTTGCTCACAGGATAAAAGAGAACGCGGAAAAGTCTATCAGAATGAATTCTGACAATTATTTACCTTATATAATTTTAAGTGTTTATCATAGGCAAATAGCAAGCTTAGGCTGGTTTGAAAGGGCTTTTGCGAATACTTTCTTCGGTAGGGTTCCGGACGGCAGTCTGGAGGAATCAGAAAAGATGATGTTGAAGGCTTTAAGTTTACAGCCGGAAATTATAATTGCAATGTTTCACCTTTCATTAACCTATCAAGAAATGGATAATGAAATAAAAGAAAAAGAATGGCTTCAAAAAATTATTGATGCGCCAATAATAGATTTCAGAGATAAGTATGCAAAAAGAAAAGCGCGTAAGAGGTTAAAAGAATTAGCCGATTAAATGTAAAGAAAGAGTGAAGAACCATTCACTCTTTCTTGCTAGTACTATTATACTCCATCATTCCAATTTTAAATTAGCCTTTTTGCAGGATTTACAATTAAACTTAATTTAATCCGCACATTCCTGAAGCACATCCGCCATAAGAAGGAGTTGTTCCGCAATTTCCTGTTGAGCAGCTATCGCCGCTGTAAGAAGATGCACCGCTAACGGAAGCACTAAAAGATGAAAATAATTTTTTACTATTAAGTGATTTACAATTGGGGCAATTAACTTCTTCCTGATTCACGGAAGATTTATGAAGAACCTCAAATTTTGAGTTACAGTCACTACATTTATATTCAAATACTGGCATTAGTTATTCCTTTAATTATTACTCTTCACAGTCATTTAAATCCAAAAAAGACATTAATTTGTTATGGGCACTTTCGGGAAGCTTAACTTCATATTTCTTATAATAATCAATAGTAAGCTCAACCGTTTTAAAATAATTCTTACAATTTGGGCAATCATCAAGGTGATGTTTAATTGCAACACAGCGTTCGGAATTAAGATCTTCGCCCAAACTTTCGCAAATATGCCGCATTACATCTTTACAATTTGATTTTTCATTTTTCATACGGCAAATGTCTCATTTAGTTCATGTCTTAAAAAAGCTCTTGCACGGTGCAACCTCGATTTTACTGCCGGAACAGTAAGCTCTGTAATTTTTGCTGTTTCTTCTGTTGATAAACCTTCAACATCTCTTAATAAAAAAACAATCCTATAATCCGGTGATAGTTTACTGATTGCATCATCTAAAATCTGTTTCAATTCTTTATCTTCTGTAAATTTATCAGGTAATCGTGACCAATCTGCCGTGTATCTGTCTTCATACAAATCATCATCGTCATTTTCAAGTGAAACAAAATGATAATTTTTGGTTTTTCTTGCTGCCATCAAACAATGGTTTGCAACTATTCTGTAAAGCCATGTTGACAGTTTTGAATTACCATCAAACTGATTTAGAGATTTTACAAAGCTGTAAAAAGTTTCTTGCATTATATTTTCAGCTTTATCTCTATCTCTGCAAATCTTAAAAGAAAAATTATAAATCGTTTGCTCGTGCAATTTTACAAGTTCAGCTAAAGCTTTCCTGTTTCCCTGCTGAGCTTGTTCAATAAGAATTTTTTCGTCCATTAGTTTGATGCATCCTATCATTTAGAGATTCAATTAGTATTGTAAAAATACGAAAAAATGTCTGTTAGCTTGAAATATATTATTTTCCTTAAAATTCACATTATCATAATTTGCCATTATATTTTGCAGGAATATTTTTATTTTATTAAAGATTCTGAATTTTACTTTATATAATGGCTTTAGAAAGAAATATAAACCAAATTTTCGATAATAAGCTCTTCGAAAACTGCCGTAACCTAATACCTCGGTTCGGGTTAAGCAACAGGAACTTTACCGAGTTTAAAGAAGGTGGGGTGATTTTTCAGATTGGAGATAGCAGTAACTTCGTTTATCTGGTGATCTCCGGTGATGTAAAAATTAAGTACAGAAATATCAATCGTGTTCTTATAAAATCAAACAATGATTTTTTTGGAAATCTGGAAATAACGGCCGGTACAAGTCGCTTTAGTGCTGCCGTAGCAATGAATGACTGCGTTCTTTACAGAATGGATAAAAATACATTTAAAAAATTATCTTCTTCCGTAGCACGGATAAGGGTTAATATTCATGAGGTTGAAAAAAATGACTTAAAAGAAGATGGCGAAAGTAGAGCTAAGCCTGATCTTCCTTCAATGCTTGATTTAAATCGTGCACCCATAAAGCTTAATATATTCAAAAGAAAAAAAGAAGAAGTCCTTGAAAATGAAGAAATAGAAACTTTACTCGAAGAAGAAGAAGCAAAAACTAAATCTAAAGAAAGTGAAGTTGAGAAGGAAATCCCTGATCTTGATGCGGCTATCAAGGAAGCTAAATCGGAAAGACCGGAAGATGAATCACTTAAAAAAGAGTTGCTTGGTGATTCTGAAGATTCGATAAATTGGAACTTTCTGACAATTGAAGAGCCTGAACCAGAGAAGAAAGAAAAACCTGCTAAAGAGGAAAAATTTGAGGCAGCAAAGAAAACTGAAACAAAGGAAAAAGATACCGTACAGAATGAAAAAATCTTAGTATACAAATTATTAGAGAATCATCACCAGGAACTCAATGAACTTAGAGTATCGTTAACTCAAAAATATGATTCATATTTTCAGACTCTCACCAAAATTATTCCTGGCATAACAATATTAGAGACCTGTGAAAAAATAACTTCGGTTTTTTTAAAATATTTTAACTCAAATTATGCTAACATTTTTTTAGTAAATGAAAAGACTTCTAATTTGGAATTATTTTACCCTCAATCGGCAAATATAATTTATGCAAAATTTGATGATGGATTAACCGGAAAAGCGGCAGCATCAAACAGAATTTCTATAATAGGAAATCCCGAAAAAGACCCCATATATAATTCCACATTTGACAAGCCAAAAGATTTTACCAAAGGCTCTATTGCCTACATTCCGCTTAGTGATGCGGAAAACAAGCTGGTTGGAGTAATGCAGCTGGCAAAGAGTACTAAAGATTTCACAAAAGAGAATGAAGAAGCATTGAAAATCTTTGCTAATCAGGCTGGGATTGCACTTCGATTTGCATTGATCAATGATGAATCATGTAAGCATCAGAAACTTACGGCGTTCGGTTCTACATCAAATTTTATAATGGAGGACATCAAATCTCCTATACTTACAATTAAACACTACACTAGTCTTATTGCAAAGCTTGATATACCCGAACAGATTAAGAAAGTACTTGTAATGCTTAGTATGCACGCTAATTCAGTTCTTGATATAATGCAGGCGACATTTGATTTTTCTGAAAATCGTTCGTTTATTAAGCTTGAAAAGGTTCAATTCGATGAGATAATTGAAAATATTCTTGAACTTCTTTCTGAATATACTGAATCTCAAAATGTTAAACTTTTTAAAAAAATTGGCAATAATGTAACCGTAAATATTGATCCCCGAAGACTGTATGTGGCTTGCTTCCAGATTATCAAGAATTCCTGTGAAGCAATGCCAAAAGGCGGAAAAATTTATGTTAATACTAAATTAGAAAATAAAAATTTAATATTAAAAATTAGAGATGAAGGTATTGGCATAAGTAAAGAAATCAGAAATGATGTGTTTAAAGCATTTTTCTCTTCAGGAAAAGAAAATAGGTCGGGGCTTGGTCTAGCAATTGCAAAATATATTATAGAGTTGATGAAAGGTTCCATAGCCCTTGAAAGCAAAAAAAATAAAGGAACAACAATAACTATAACTCTTCCCACTGTGGAAGAATAAATGGCTTACAATCTTATCACAATCCTCGGATCTACTGCAACAGGTAAAACCAAATTAGCTGCTCAGCTCGCTCATCATTATAATGGAGAAATTGTTTCTGCCGATTCCCGGCAGGTTTATAAAGGTATGGATATCGGAACCGGGAAAGATCTTTCAGAATATATTATCAAGGGGAACTCTTTAAAGTATTATATGATTGATATCATTGACCCATCAGAGGAGTTCAATCTTTTTCAATTCAAAAAATATTTTTCAAAATATTTTGAAGAAATAATTTCCAGATCAAAAATTCCTTTTCTTGTTGGCGGAACAGGAATGTATTTAAGTTCAATAATCCAGCGTTATAGTTTGAAAATTGCAGATCGTTCTGAAGGAAAAATAAAAAAACTAAATTCTCTATCCGATGAAGAGCTGATCGAACTGTTAAAATCAACAAAGGAAAGACTTCATAATGTAACTGATATAAAAGACAGAGAAAGAGCAATTAAAGCTATTTTAATTGAAAATTCTAAAAAACTTTATAAGGATGATCCAATAATTAATTCTTTAAACATTGGCGTAAATTTCCCTCGTGAAGAAATTAAAAAAAGAATTACTGAAAGACTAAAAAAAAGACTAGACGAAGGAATGATTGATGAAGTAAAAGTCTTATTAGAAAAAGGAGTTAGTTATGATAAACTAAAATTCTTTGGGCTAGAATATAAATACATTGCGATGTACTTAAATTCAGAAATTAATTATAATGATATGTTTCAAAAGTTAAACAGCGCAATTCATAATTTTTCAAAAAGACAAATGACATGGTTCAGAAAGATGGAAAGAGAAGGAGTAAATATTTTTTGGATTGAAGGAAACAACTTTGAATCCGCTAAAAAAATCATTGATGATAATTACCTGCCAGATTAGTTATGTATACACTTCCAATAGAAGTACAAAAATATTTTAAGAAAAAGTTATCCGGTAAATGGAAAATTGAGATAACAAATCCAAAGATATTTAATAACATAATTGTCATTCCTGCGATAGCAGAACTTGATAATATTAAAATTCTGCTGAAATCACTTGCTGTAAACGACAAAAAATATTTCAATACCACTCTAATCTTATTTGTAATTAACCATACATATTCAGCTTCTCCGGGTATAAAAGACAATAATGAAAAAACAATAAAGTATCTGCGGAATATTGTTCAATCTAATTCTTTAGAGGAAAATTTTTATGCAGGTTTGAACATCGCTTTTATTGATGCCTGTAGCGGCGGTAATGAATTGGATAATAAAAACGGTGGGGTTGGTCTTGCTCGTAAAATCGGTATGGATCTGGCGTTAGAATATTTTGATTATAACTTATCAAGTAAAAATATTCTTATTTGTTTAGATGCCGATTGTGAAGTTGCTGAAAATTACATCACATCTGTTATAGAATATTTCAATACAAACAAAGTCGATGCTGCTGTGATTAATTACGAACACAACATAAGAGAATACAACGAAAACACAAAAGCTATAATCTGTTATGAGTTGTATCTTCGTTATTATTTATTGGGACTAACATTTGCTGAATCTCCTTATGCATTTCATACAATTGGTTCTACCATGGTATGCGATTATAAATGTTATATTAAAGTCGGTGGAATGAATAAGCTAAAAGCTGCGGAAGATTTTTATTTTCTCGAGAAACTTTCTAAGATTACCGATGTAGGGACTGTTAAAAGTACTTCTGTCTACCCATCTTCACGACCATCATTCCGGGTTCCATTTGGAACGGGACAGCGTGTTAACAGGTTCTTATTACATACACAAAATGAATACTTGCTATATAACCCGCAATCTTTTGTTGTCCTAAAATATTGGTTTGAACTTTATAACAAATTGAAAGATAGTGACATAAGCAAGATTATGAGTCAGATTCAGAATATTAACCCGCATTTATTTGAATTTCTTCATCAACAAAAATTTGAAATTTTCTGGCAAAAGATAATCTCACAAAAATTAAATGAAGGACAAATAATAAAGCAAAAAAAATACTGGTTCGATGCATTTAAAACCTTAAAGTTAATTCATTTCTTAAAAGATAAATCTTTTCCACAAATAAATATGTTTGATGCAATTGATTCTTTGCTTGCGTTGGCAGGAATAGAAAATACAATAGAACGTAATAAAACAGTTTTACCGGATTTGGATATACAAAAAGAATATTTATTATTGCTGCGTAAACTTCAGAATAAGTAAAACTTCTCTGATTCCGAAAAAAATCTCACCAGTAATTTTTTCATATTCAAGAAGGTAAATTTAAAACCTTATTGTATGGGAAATGAGTTCAGGAAGGTTTGAAATAAAAATTTTCACCCAAATGTTTTCACCACTGCAATGTTTAATTTGTGTTTGTAAAGAGCAATCTCAATTGTTTTTTTAAAGATCACGAACATTAAATTCCTCATCTTTCAGTAGCAGTTCAGGGTTTTTAGAGACAATCATCTCATCAATCACTATTATCAAGTTATTAATATTATCCACGGTTATGCTCCTTTGTATTCGACTGTAAATTCTGTCCCTTTATCAAAGTCATAAGATACTTTACCTTTTATCTGCTTTGATAGAATATATACAAGCTGCAATCCGAGGGTGCTGGAATTTTCAGGGTTTAAATCATAAGGGAAGCTTTTACCGTTATCTCTAACCGTAATTTTATAAAGATTATTTGGAAGCTCATTAAGAACCGACCTGGAATAGCTGATCTCTATTGTATTTGCATAAGATCTTTCACGAAACGCATACTTTAAAGAGTTTGTTACCAACTCGCATAATATAAGCGAAACCGGAATGGCTATTTCACTATCCAAAGGAAATTTATCAATGAAGTAATCAATGTGAATATTTTTTTCGCCGCCTTTATAAACTTCAAACAAATAATTGACAATATTCCGAACAAATTTTTCCGTATCGATCGTATGCAGATCATCAGATTCATATAATCGCTCATATATCAACGACATAACCTTGATGCGATTCTGGCTTTCGAGAAAGGCCTTTACGGTCTCGTTATCTTTTGTTGTACCGATCTGCAGATCCAAAAGGCTTGTGATCAGCTGCATATTGTTTTTAACACGATTATGAATTTCTCTTAATAATACCTCCTTTTCTTTTACAGTTTTTTGTAACTGTTCTTCATAAACTTTTCTTTCAGTAATATCGTGTGTTACAAAAATTATTACGTCCTCATTTCTATAGCTCACAACGGATGCACTAAATTCGACATAAATAACTGTTCCGTCTTTTTTCTTATGTTTTGATTCTCCGGATTTTATTCTGCCAGACATTATATCGTCAAGCTGCCTGTAATCATCAAATACCTGAAGTGATATTTTTCCTAATGTTGAATTCATTAACTCCAGATACGTATAACCATAAAGCGAAAAAGCTTTTTTATTTGCATCAACAATCCTTCTATCTAGTTTCTTTAAAACTAAAATTGCATCGTTTACATTATCGAACAAACTCTTATATGTTTCTTCAGACTGCTGCAAAACTTTTTGAAACTCATAATCTTTACTAATATCTCTGTACCAAAAGAAAAGGTTTGTTAATTCCTTTGCTGCATTAAAGATTGGTGAGATTGAAATACTTACAGGAACGGTTTCCCCGGAATTTAGTCTTACTTGTGTATTAAATCCTGAAATGCCCTCGCCTTTGTTAAAAATTTCCAAGTAATCAGAAAATCTTATATTGAAAGTTTCATTGCCGGGGAATTCTTTACCAGTAAGTCTAAAAAAATTATAACCAAAAAATTCTTCTGCGGTTTTGTTGTAATCGACAACCTGATTTTTTGTATTAAAAATAATTATAGGATCAACGCTTCCCTGAAATAATGCATTTTGAATTTCTGTTTTTTCAAAAAGCTGAACTTTTGTTGAATCAACTTCTGATTTTAATTTTTTCGCAGATCTTTTTTCACTAAACAGATAGAAGATCATTATAGATAACAGGATTACTGCCAGTAAAAGCGCACCGATAACTAATTCTTCTTCAAAAGTGAAATGCAGAATTGTTTGTAAAACATAAGCCATAGAGAAGATACTTGTTGTTATTAATGTAAAGAGAATATGCATTTAAAATCGTTTTTCTTTCATGATTGAGGATAATATTAAAAAATATAAGTCATAAATAAATTAAGTTAAGCTAAAGGCATTTTCAATTTTAAATTCGAATTCTTTTTAATCCTTTTCGCAGTTCAATATAATCTGGCATTATATCTTTAACCAAATTCCAGAATTTTTTTGAATGATTTAATTCAATAAGATGACAAAGTTCGTGAATAATAACGTAATCAATTAAATCTTTACGAAGCATCATCAACTTATAATTAATTGAAATAACTCCTGATTTAGAACAGCTTCCCCATCTTGTTTTTTGTCTTCGTATTGATATTCTTTTAGGATTAAACGAATAGGTCTTAGCCAGTTCCATTGCTCTTGAGGGAATATATTCTACTGCTCTTTCGTACAACCAATTCTGATAAATCAGTTTTAAGCTCGGATTCTCATCTGAAGAAATGTTTATTGATAAAATATCATTTTTGAAATGATATTGTGTTTTTACTTCAAACAGATCATAGTTTGGTTTGATGATTATTTTATTGCCGAAGTATAGAAAATCTTTAGTTTGTTTATTCCTTAAATGTTTCAGAATCCAGTCTGTTTTTGAGCGGATGAAAGAATTGTGATCAATTGTTCTGTACCGGTATGGAAGGACTAATTGGAGTTCTCCTTCCTGATTTATCTGAAGCTGAATATTTTTTGCGCGTCTGCTTAAACGCAGTTTATAAGCAAATTGTTTTGAACCCCCCGAGAAAATATGTTCTGATACTGTTACAGGTTTTTTCAATTTTTTATTTTATTTTTTTATAAATGGTTCCTTCTTTAGAATCTTCCAGAACTATTCCCAACAATTTAAGTTCGTCTCTTACTTTATCGGCAAGTGTAAAGTTTTTCTCTTTTTTTGCATCAATTCTGATTTTAATAAAAAGCTCAATTAATTCTTTTTCTATGGAAGAGGTGCTTTCTTTTTGATTAAAGTCAACTATGCCTAAAACATCTTCAGCCGTTGATTGCAAAAATTCTTTTGCACCCTTGAAAAATGAAGCATCGATATTACTGGTTTCGGCAATAACACTATTAACATCTCTTACAAAATCAAATATAACAGCTACTGCCTGTGATGTATTAAGATCATCATCCATAGCCGCAGTAAACTTTTCTTTGTACGGAGCAAAATTAAATTCAGGAGATGTTCCGCTTTTTGGATTTTCTAATTCTTTATTTATTCTGCTTACAAGGTTATTGATTTTTTCCAACCCTTTCTGGGCTGAAGAAAGAAGTTCATCTGTAAAATTAATTGGACCCCGATAATAAGCCTGAGAAAATAACATTCTTATTGCTTCAGCAGAATATCGTTTTAACACATCTCTTGCCGTAAAAAAATTGCCCAGAGACTTAGACATTTTTTCATCATCAATATTGAGAAATCCGAAATGCACCCAATATTTAACAAATGGTTTTTCATTTGCGCCTTCACTTTGTGCAATTTCATTTTCGTGATGCGGAAAGATTAGATCATTTCCGCCGGCATGAATATCGAATGATTCACCAAGATGCTTGCAGCTCATTGCGGAGCATTCCATGTGCCAGCCGGGACGACCATTTCCCCAGGGACTATCCCAATAAGGCTCTCCTTCTTTTACTTTTTTCCATAAAGCAAAATCGAGCGGATTCTTTTTTTCTTCATTGATATCAACTCTTGCACCGGATTCAAGTTCCTCTAAATTTTTGCCGCTTAATTTACCGTATGGTTTAAACTTCATTACATTATAAAAAACATTTCCGTTTTTATTATACGCTAATCCTTTTTTTTCAAGGGTTTTTACTAACTTAATAATTTCATTTATATGTTCTGTCGCTTTCGGATATACATCAGCCGGTTTAATTTTCAGCCTTGTAATATCTTCCATAAAAGCATCAATGTATTTTTGTGAAACTAAATTCGGTTCAATTTTTTCTTCATTTGATTTTTTAATAATCTTATC
>JALHTS010000601.1 GCA_022865965.1 Ignavibacteriaceae bacterium | reverse complement strand
TTGTTAAAAATTCAGCATACATTGTACCCAATCTTCCCGCACCAATTAATCCAACATTGATTTTTTTTCTCACGTTATCTCCCTTTAAGAATAATTAGTACTTCAGTAACTGATCGACAAATAAAAGAACTATAAAATCTTTATTTTTCTATAATTAATATTGTTCCATAAAAATTATATTTCTGGGAACTCTTATTTATTAACCAGGACCGAATCTCTTTCCATTAAAAATGAATTAAGTATAATTGATTTCGGTTTCTTATTTTCACCGCTAATTCTTGAATTAATCAGTTTCATACTTTCCACACCCATTTCATATATTGGTTGGTGCATGGTTGTCAAAGGAATAGTTGTAAAATTCAAATCATCATACCCAACAATTGATAAATCCTCGGGGAAAGAAAGTCCCATATTTTTGGCAACTAAATAAAAAGTCAGAGCGATTCTATCATGTCCGGCGAAAATTGCCGAGATTTTTTTTCTTTGTTTTAAAATTGATGCAGCGTATTTGGAAAATTGTTCATCATTAAAAGGTCCGGAATGACTTACCACAATACTTTTATCGATTTGAATCCCATTATCTTCCAAAGCTTTTTTATAGCCTTCGAAACGTAATCGTTCAGTACTAAAAATATTACTATACACAAATGCGATCTTTTTATGTCCTTTAGAAATCAAATAATTTGTAAGATTAAAAGCACCTTCAAAGTTATCAGTTGTAACAAAATCTAATTTTAAATTGGGTATGGTCCGATCTGCAAGCACTACCGGAATATTTTTTTCTTGAAATTTTTGTACAATAAGTTTATTCATATTATCCGAAGATGACGTCGGTACGAAGATCACTCCGCTAACATAATTTTCAATCAACCTATTAGCATGAAATTCAGCTTTAACAAATAAATCGTCAGAACTACAAAGAATTAAACTATGCTTATTTTTTGCAGCTTCATCTTCTGCGCCTCTAGCAAGTTCCGGAGCATAACCATTCCGGATGTCAGGAACAATTATTCCAATAATAATCTGCTTTTGGGGATTCACTAGAGGAGTGGTTACGAAAGTTCCTAATCCTTTTTTACGCACTAGATAACCCATATTAGATAGATTCTGAATTGCTTGTCTAACAGTTGCTCTAGCCAATCCAGTTAGTTTTACTAATTCTTCTTCAGTTGGAATTTTATCATTAAGCTTGAAAATCCCCTGCTGAATTTGCTCTTTGAGCCAAGTTTGCAATTGGAAATATGAGGGGATGGGGCTGGTTTTATCTACTATCATAAATTTTTCAACTCTCTACTTTGTCTAGACAATTATACAAATGATTCTTGTTTTTGTCAAGTTTTATTTTATGACCTTTTCCCGAAAAAGAGATTGGATAAGAAATAGCAGTTGTGCTGAATGCGTAAAAAGAAACTGGATATCATCAGATAGAATTCAACGCAACTAATCTTCCAAATGGTGTGTAGGTTGACAGTAGCCCAATATAGATTTTGTAGTGACTAGAAGGATATAAAACATATACTGTATGCATAAATTAAAAAGCCCCAGATTTTACTGAGGCTTCTTCGCTCCGCGAGCAGGACTCGAACCTGCAACCCTTCGGTTAACAGCCGAATGCTCCACCATTGAGCTATCGCGGAATTTAATTTCTTATTTTAACTCGAACCTGCATCCCGATTCTATCGGGATAACATCCGAATTCTCCACTTTACCCGCAGAAGGCGGGCTTTGAGATTTTCTTAATATCTTTTCAAAATGGAGCACAAAAATAAGCCCACACACCTTATTTGTCAAGTTGTTAGCTAAATAGAGAATTTTAAGAATTTAGTCTTATAAAACACTCATTTCTTTTAACAGAAAATCCGCGCCGCCA
>JALHTS010000077.1 GCA_022865965.1 Ignavibacteriaceae bacterium | reverse complement strand
TGATAAAATATTGATTATTGTTCCGCCGCCATTTTCAATAAAGTGAGGGAGCACGGCTTTTATTGAATAGATTGCTCCTAACAGATTTGTGTTTATAATATCATTTATTTCCTGAATAGAATTTTCTTCAGCAAATTTGAATGATGTTATTCCAGCATTATTAATCAAACAATCAATTTTACTTTCAGATGATATTTTCTTAAAAGTCTGATCGACATTTGTCTGAGACGCTACATTACAAGGATAAATATCTACACTTAGATTATCATCATTTAATTCTTTATTTAATCTTTCGAGTTCAGTAACCCTCCTTGAAGAGACAAAAACTCTACATCCTGTTCGTGCAAATTCTTTTGCAGTAGCTTTGCCAATACCCGAGCTTGCTCCAGTTATCCATATACCGGATTTAGTTTTTACCATTATAAATTCCTAGGCCCAATTAAAT
This sequence comes from Ignavibacteriaceae bacterium, assembly GCA_022865965.1. GTDB lineage: Bacteria > Bacteroidota > Ignavibacteria > Ignavibacteriales > Ignavibacteriaceae > JAGXRK01. The sequence goes on along the minus strand of JALHTS010000077.1, from coordinate 3,788 downwards.
TGATGAATTCATTTCTGGTTTTTGAATCTTCTTTAAAGATTCCGTGCATTGCACTAGCCGTTGCAGATGAATTTTGTTTTTCAACTCCACGCATCATCATACACATATGAAACGCTTCGGATACTACTGCTACTCCTGCAGGTTGAAGATACTCGTCAATTGTATCAGCAATTTGTTGAGTCATTCTTTCCTGAACTTGAAGTCTTCTTGCAAAAACCTCTACAATTCTCGGAATCTTACTCAATCCTATTATTTTGCCATCAGGAATGTAGGCCACATGAACTTTACCGTAAAATGGGAGCATGTGATGTTCGCACATACTGTAAAAATCAATATTCTTTACAATTACCATTTCATCATATTTTTCTTTAAAGATAGCTTCATTCATAACTTCTTCTATGTTCATATGATAACCGCGAGTTAGAAACTCATACGCAAATGCAACGCGTTCCGGTGTTTTTAATAACCCTTCCCTGTTCGTGTCTTCACCAATTTCTTTTAGCAAATCATTTATGAGTGCTTCCATTTTTTTCTGATTCATAATCATTCTCCTCGGTATTCGAAATAATTATTTTCTGTTTCGTAAAGTTTAACAGAATAAAGTTTTCCGGACAGAATTTTATCATACAACTGATTCCATATTGCAATACAAATATTTTCAGAAGTTGGAATAATTCCTTTCATAAAATCTGTGTCTAAATTCAGATTTTTGTGGTCAACTTTATCAATAACATGCTTATGAATTATTTTTTTTAACTCTTTCAAATCCATCACAAATCCTGTTTCAGGATCAGTTTTACCGGCTACTACAACTTCTAAAGTATAATTGTGACCGTGCCACTGAGGATTACTGCATTTGCCAAATAGTTCAAAATTTTCTTCATCGCTTAACTCAGGTTTAGATAAACGATGCGCTGCTGCAAATGTTTCTCTTCTTGTAATATAAACCATAATTACTCTAACTCTTTCAAAGCTTTTAAAACTTGTTTTTCATGATCAGAAACTTTAACCTTACTAAAAATATTTCTAATCTTTCCTTCTTTATCAATTATAAATGTGGTTCTTTCAACACCCATATATTTTCTTCCATACATACTTTTCTCTTTCCACACTTCATACTTTTCTAAAACTGATTTCTTTTCATCTGATAATAATATAAAAGGAAGACCATATTTCTTTTCAAACTTTTTATGTGATTCGACTGAATCCGGACTAATGCCAATAATTACTGCATTCGCTCCTTTAAACCTAGGGAATGCATCACGAAATTGGCAAGCTTCTTTTGTGCAGCCTGATGTATTGTCTTTAGGATAAAAATATAATACAACATTTTTTCCTTTCAGATCACTCAAAGAAACTTTTTTTCCGTCCTGATCCGGTAAAGAAAATACTGGTGCTTTGTTTCCCTCTTTAACCATTACTAAAATCTCCTACTATAACAAAAAAGCGGCTGAATTAATAGATCCAAACCGCTTTGATATTTACTACAATAAATTATAATTCGAGTGATTTCTTAATACTTAAATAGTTTGGTTCTTCACCTGGATTACCAAGAACTTCAACGTATTTCAAAATACCTTTTTTATCAACAACAAAAGCTGATCTTTTTGCAACTCCATAATAATCAAATTTACCAGGAACAAAATTTTCCGATTCAACTCCATAGGCCTTTATGACCTCTTTATTGAAATCACTCAGAAGCGGAAAGATATAATTATTTTTATCGGCAAACATCTTTAATGCAAAATGACTATCAACACTGATTGCAAGAATCTGAGCATTTAGATTCTCATATGCTTTTAATTCATCGCGGAATGTACAGAGTTCTTTTGTACAACCTCCTGTATTAGCAAAAGGAAAGAAAAGTACAACAACATTTTTTCCGGTAAAAGAACTTAATGTAACTTTCTCTGCGTCTTGGTTTAATAAAGTAAAATCTGGTGCTTTATCACCTATTTTTAATGGCATAACTACTCCTTTAATAAAAATAATTTTTGTATGAAAATATTTATTAACTTATAATTAAATTTATCCATAGTTCGACCTACTATCAAGTTGAACTAATATTATGAAAACATTAAATCAATTGATACTTTATAAATGAATTTATTTGTATTGTTAATTGTTTGACTATAAAAGTAAAAAGAAAACTAAATTATTGCTTAGATTTGTGGTATAATTTTAAGTGACTCACTTTACGCAAGAAGTCATTCCGGCGAATGAAATGAGTCCGGAATCTTTGAGTTTAAAGTATATTTCAGATTCTGGACAAGTTCGTCAGAACTCCTTTCCGCCGGAACGAGCCAGAATGACTGGATTATAGTTATGTTGCGTAATGTAAGTTAAGTAATTCATAAATGAACAAATAAGAATTAAATAATGGCAGATCCAGAATATACTTTCTATCAATCCTGCGTAATTCCATATCGCATTAATAACGGAAATCTTGAAATTCTCCTTATCACTTCCTTAAGAAAAAAGAAGTGGATTGTTCCAAAAGGATTTGTTGAATTCAATCTTTCAGCATTTGAATCGGCAAAAAAGGAAGCGTATGAAGAAGCCGGAGTTCAGGGAGCAAATGAAACAGTTGAGCTTGGCGAGTTTAAAGTTGAAAAAGGAGCAGGGATAACTATTGTAAAAGTCTATTCAATGGAAGTAACAAAGGAACTGGATACTTATCCTGAAATGAATATGCGAAAGAGAAAATGGCATTCGTTTGAAAATGCTCTTGAGAAATTAGAATTAACATACCTAAAAAATTATTTAACTAAATTAGAAAAGATGGTAAATCATTCCTGACCATCTGAATCAGTGATTAATTTTTGGATAGTCTCTAAAGCTACATTATAACTGAAACCGCGTGAAACAAGATAAGCGATTATTTTCTGTTTTAGTTTTTTCTTATCACTTTCTCTTTTTGAAATAATATTTAATTTCTTTTCAGCAAGGGACAAAGCATTACTAATCTGATTTTCCGAATCAGAATATTCTTTTAGTACATCCTCAACTACTTCAGCGGCAATACCTTTTTTAAATAATTCACTTTTAACTTTTAGCAATCCCCATTTTTTTCTGTTAATCTTTTCATCAGTAAACTGATTTGCAAAAGCAGAGTCATCAATTAATCCTTTAACCAGTAATTCATTAAGAACATCATCAATTAATACTTTTTCGTAATTCTTTTTTCTTATTTTTATTTCAAGTTCTCTTTTAGAATGGATACGTTTTGCAAGAAACGAAATTGCTTTTTGTCTGATATGATATTTTCTATTTTGCAGCACTAAAAAATCAAAGCGGTCTTGGGCAATTTCAGATCCTTTCCTTAGACCGCTTTTAAGTAATACTTCATATGAAAGAAAAAGTTTTTCGCTGTTATCTAAATAAATGATTACAGTGTCATTATCCTTTTTAACTATTCTTTCAATAATCATTGTAATTAAGAGAAACTACTTGCTCTTCTTTCCTTTTGATTTTTCATCTTCTTTTACTTCAGGAGTATCGGTTTGTTTAGAACCTGAGAATCCAAGTTTTTCCCGAACTTCCTTATCAAGTTTATTCATAAAATCAGGATCTTCAAGCAATTTTTGTCTAAATTGTTCCCTGCCCTGAATCCTTTCTTCACCGTAAGTAAACCAGGCGCCGCCTTTCTTGATAAATCCGAGTTCAATGCCCAGATCAATCAAATCGCCGGTTTTGCTGATTCCTTCGTTATAAAGAATATCAAATTCAACCTGTTTGAAAGGTGGAGCAACTTTACTTTTAACAATTTTAACTTTTGTTCTGTTACC
>JALHTS010000600.1 GCA_022865965.1 Ignavibacteriaceae bacterium | reverse complement strand
CTTTTTTTAACCAAGTCTTGTCAGTCAAAACTGCTGCACGGTTGAATTTTTTTAATAATCCAAACATAGAAGGAAGGCGAGAAAATTCAATTACAATTGCATCTAATGAAGGGAGATGAAAGTCAATAACGTCATAAAGTATTTTACCATGCTCAATATTCTTCGACTTACTGACAAGGTCATCTAAGGCAATTCTCATTTCCTCAGCATTTAACTTTCCACTCATCTCAATATCTAAACGATTCACGCCATTCTGTATTACTTTAAACATAAACTATCCTATAAATAAGTGACTTATATAGCTAACGATTACTTATGCTGCATCTGCCGTCCGCGGACAGACAACAAACTTTTACTAAAACACAAAACTCAAAAATCTCAAATACGCCGAACTAAAATGGCGGTTGGCGTTGTCCAAAGGTCTCCTTCGGAGAGACGCTGGTAATATGGCTTTTATAGCAACCAACTATAGAATTTTTTATTTATCCAATTAACTATGCTTAATCCAACTCCATTATCATTAGGAAAATAAGTTTGCTTATATGATTTCATAACTTCTTGAATCTTATCAAATTCTTCTTCAGTTTTATAATAAAAATATCTTGCCTTAGCATCATAATAGTGCCCTTGACTCGATGAAGGATATGGTATTTCTGCAATATCTGAAAAGTAAAATTCAGTTATGTCAATTACACTCTTTAAAGTGTCAATAAAACCTCCACAGATTGATGTATCAGATAGAGTTGTGCCACATAAATATGCAAAAGAATTTTTAGGATAACGATACAAAAAATAAATTAAAGGTTTTGTATGCGGAGTTTCTTTCCCATCGAGAATTATTAATGAATCGGAAATTAACAAATTATATTTGTTGACAAATCCTTCGCCTTTAATTGTTATTTCATAAACTCCAGATAACTCACCTAGTTTTATACGACCATTAGCTGGACCCAAAGCAGTTAGACAAACACCAGGTTTGTCAATACCAAGAATATTAATATCAATGGTTTTATCACCTATTTTATAATCCGTTGCTATACCATAATTGCAACAGCCATATATTTTCTCACTTATAAGCTCCATAAAAAATTTTGGCGTTGAAATTGTTTCATAATTGTCATAAGACTCTATGACTTTGAAATCAATTTTGCTATCCAGTGGAGATAGTGAAGAACTATCACTCTCAAGAATATCACAACTGGTGAAAAAGAGGAAATTAAGAATCAATATTAAATTCCTAATTACTTTTCTCATTTGATACCTCTATTAAAGTATTACCATATAACTATTACTTATACTTCACTTAATTGTTAATTATAGAGCATATTTATTTATGCCCCGCACAAGCGGGATAAACTCAGCAGCTGCATCCACCAAATTTATCAGCCTCCGCCATAGGCGGATAAATTTGGCTGAGGCGGACAGGTATCTATAATTCATTTTGTTTAATTTCAGTTCAAATTCTTTATTATTCGGAAAATACGCGTGCATAAATATCAACCTGTGGTGATCTTTATAAAAGTGTCCTAATTTACGTTCAACCTACAAATCAAGACATCCCCCGCAGAGTAAGGTAAGAAAATGGGATGTGGTGCATAATGTTCCCGCCCTAAAACATAAACGCAGTAGAAAATTAGCTTAATTTTTAATAAGCTT
>JALHTS010000599.1 GCA_022865965.1 Ignavibacteriaceae bacterium | reverse complement strand
TTACTATTCCTGTTCAGGTTGGCGAAGAAGATAAAATATTTGGAGCTGTTACAACTCAAATGATTACCGATGCACTCAAAGAAAAAGAATTTGATATTGATAAACGAAAAATTGAAATTGACGAGCCGATAAAATCGCTTGGTATTTATGGGGTAAATATTAAACTTCATCCTAGCGTAAGTACGAAAATTAAAGTTTGGGTGGTTCGCGAATAGTTGATTTGTATTTAATCAAAAAAAAGGAAAGCCAAAGAGCTTTCCTTTTTATTTTTTAAACCGACAGGGTAGATATTATCTGACTTTAATCTTGTTCTCTTTAACAAGTTTTGCTATATGTGCCGTACCTTTTTTATTGATGGTCTTAATCGCGCTGGTAGATAACTTCACTGTAACAAAACGATTAAGTTCTTGAACCCAGATTCTTTTCTTTTGAAGGTTTGGTAGAAATCTTCTTTTCGATTTGTTATGAGCGTGCGAAATATTATTACCCGATACCGGACCAACTCCTGTTACCTGGCATCTTCTTGACATTTTATTCTCCTTGAAAAATCGTTTACTTTTTAATAACGAGTTGCAAATATAGTTATAATTCCGAATAAAAATAAAGACTTTTAGCTCAAAATATTTTCGCAAATTTCATCAAGGAATAACGATTAAGATTGACAATCAATAATAAGCTTATATCTTTATGGTTGAAAAACATTTAATTATTCACAATAAACCTGTCAAATTTCCTCAAAAAGCTATTCGAAAGGAAAAAAATGGAGTTTTATGAATTACATCCTGAAAATCCGCAACTAAGATATCTTAACAAAGCAGTTGATGTGCTTAAAAGTGGAGGAGTGATAATTTTTCCAACAGATACTTATTACGGCTTAGGTTGCGATTTATTTAATAAAGAAGGAATAGAGCAGCTTTTTGCAATTAAGCATGAGAGCGATACAAAGTTATTCAGTTTTATTTGTGCTGATCTAAAGGATATATCCAGTTACGCAAAGGTATCCGATTTTGCTTATAAATCTATGAAAAAATTACTGCCCGGTCCATATACTTTCATTCTGCCAGCTGCTAAGGTTGTTCCTAAGAAGTTATGGGATAAAAGAAAAACAGTGGGAATCAGAGTGCCAGATCATCCTATTACACTTAAATTAATAGAGTTGTTAGGTAATCCAATAGTTAGTACAAGTGTTTCTAGCAGGAAAGGGGAAGCATTGTTTGATCCATTTGAGATCAGAAATATTTTTAATTCTCAGGTTGATCTGATGCTGGCTTCAGGAAAATTGAGTCATAAACCATCAAGCGTTGTTGATTTGAGTGGTGAAGAGCCCCGGGTTATTCGCGAAGGTGCTGGTGATACAAGTATTTTTACCTGATTAATTTCTCTTTTTATTTTCTATAAACCTGTGTCGATGATGCTTGCTGTAATGGAGTAAGAATTATCTGATTTATATTTACATTTTTAGGACGTGTAGCTGCGAAGATAACTGCATCTGCAACGTCTTTTGCTGTAAGCGGCTCAATGCCTTCATAAACTTTATTTGCTCTTTCTTCATTTCCGGAAAATCTTACTTTACTGAATTCAGTAATTACCATACCCGGATCAACACTTGTAACTTTAATTCCTTTATCAAGAACATCTAATCTAATCGCTTGTGAAATAGCTTTAACTGCAAATTTTGTAGCGGCGTAAACATTTCCGTAAGCATAAACTTCATGTCCTGCGGTTGAACCAATATTAATTATCTGACCTTCCATTCTTTCAACCATTTGAGGAAGAAATATTCTTGTAACATAGATTAATCCTTTTACATTTGTATCAATCATTTCTTCCCAATCGTTTGTATCTGCATCATAAACTTTGCTGAATCCTCTTGCCAGCCCGGCATTATTAAGGATTATATCAACTTTTTTCCATTCTTGATTCAGATTATTGTAAGTGTTTTTAACATCATCATATTTCCTTACATCAAGCAGAATACATTTTGTTTTTATCTTGTATTTTTCTTCAAGTTCTTTTGAAAGTTTTGTCAATCTATCGAGTCTTCTTGCGGCTAATAAAAGATTAGCACCAATTTTTGCAAATTCAGTTGCACAAGCTTCACCAATACCTGATGAAGCTCCGGTTATTAAAATTAACTTTCCTTTTAGATCAGTCATAATATTTCCGAATAATTTGAATGTAAGTTAAAGTGTTAATTAAAAATTCCGTCAAGCAAATTTCCGCATTTAGCACATTTGTTATTTTTAAGATTTTTTATTTTTATTGAATGCCAGCTTCTCTCGATTAAAATTGTATTACAGTTTTTGCAATATGTTGATTGACTTTCAGGATCATAAATATTTCCAAGATAAGCATATTTTATTCCCATTGAATCAGCAATTTTCTTTGCTCTTTTCAAAGTTGAAGGTGGAGTAGATTCAATATCTCTCATTTTAAAATCAGGATGAAATGCTGTAAAGTGAAGTGGAATAGTATCCCCGAGATTTTTTAATATCCAATCACATTCTTGTTTTATTTCTTCATCTGAATCATTCTCACCGGGAATCAGTAAAGTAGTAATCTCAAACCAGATATCGGTTTCATTTTTAAGCCAGATAAAAGTATCTAAAACAGGCTCAATATGTGAAAGAGTGTTTTTAAAATAAAATCTTTCTGTAAAAGCTTTTAAATCGACATTAGCAGCATCAATAAATTTGTAAACATCTTTTCGAGCTTCTTTATCAATATATCCGGCTGTAACCATAACTGATTTTATACCTTCTTCACGTGCAAGTTTTGATATATCGATTACATATTCACCAAAAATAGTCGGATCATTAAATGTAAATGCTATTGAAGGAGTTGATTTATTTTTTGCGAGATTTATTACCTCTTCAGGTGAGGCAATAAGTGAATTCAAATCATCAATCTTGGCTTTGCTTGTTGTCCAGTTCTGACAGAACTTACAACCAAGATTACAACCGGCAGTTCCAAAACTTAATATATCTGAACCGGGAAGGAAATGATTTAAAGGTTTTTTTTCAATTGGATCAATTGCGAAACCGGTTGGTCTTCCGTAACCGGTTGTGTACAATTTCCCATTTATGTTTTGCCTGATAAAACAAAATCCGATTTGCCCCTCACCAATTTCACAGTAACGGGGACATAAAGTGCATAGAATCTTTCCGTTACCAGTATGTTTCCACCACTTAGCTTCTTTTAAGTTTGTAGGATTCATAATCTTATCTTACACAGCTTCAAATCTAAACCAATTAAATCTGCTTTTTTCTGAGTAAGGTGCTCCAGCAGTAAATATAACCATACTTCCTTTTTTTACAAGTCCGGAATCCAAAATCAATTTTTTTGCATTATCAATAACGATATGTTCTTTATCTATTTTGTCACAGAATAAAGAGGTCACACCCCACCGCAAACAAAGATTATTCATAGTTGTGAAACTGTTTGAAATTGCAATAATTTTACAAGAAGGTCTGAACTTTGCAACATTAATTGCTGTGCGACCTTTGTTTGTTAAAACAACAATTGCATCAGCATTTATTTGTTTACTTATATCAACAATGGCACGTCCGATAGAATCGAAAAGATTTTCTTCATAATTTTCAGGCATTGGGAAAAAAAGTGATTGTTTTTCCTGAAGAACACTCTCGGCTTTTTGTAATATATCATTCATCATTCTAACAGTAATAACAGGAAATTTTCCTATCGAAGTTTCACCGCTTAACATAACTACATCCGTTCCGTCCCAGACAGCATTTGCAACATCCGATGCTTCAGCACGCGTTGGAATTGGTGTATTGATCATCGATTCAAGCATTTGTGTTGCAGTAATTACAAGTTTACCAATTTCATTGCACTTTCTAATAATATTTTTCTGCAGTACAGGAACATCCTGAGGCGGAAATTCAACTCCTAGATAACCGCGGGCAATCATAATTCCATCAGCAAATTTTATTATTTCATTCAGATTTTCAACGGCTTCTTTTTTTTCAATCTTGGCAATTACAGGAATTGCTTTACCTTTTTCTGTTAACCATTTTTTTAGCTGTATAACATCATTTGCAGACCTAACAAAAGATAATGCTATGTAATCAACACGATGTTTTATAAGAAATTCGAGATCAAAAAAATCTTTCTCAGTAATGGATGGAGTTGATAATTTCATTCCCGGAAGGTTCAT
>JALHTS010000598.1 GCA_022865965.1 Ignavibacteriaceae bacterium | reverse complement strand
AGTAATATCAGCTACATTGTCTGAAGATAGGAATCTTGCTCCTATATCTTCTGATAATTCATTTGTGGCTTTCAATAATAGGCCATAGTTGCTGATACTGCCATCCAGCCATCCCTTAACGAAATCTTCGATATGGCAGGTTACCCAAGTCCCGGTAGTGTCATAAAGGGTCGGAAGTGCTACGGTGTCCAAAGAGCTGGTCGGCTGATTATTCCAGGTAATCTCATTCTCTTCCCAATTACTGGTAACCGGATAAAGTCCACCGTTAAAGGTTCCTGGCTTGAGTAGTATAGCATCTTGGTACAGTTTTAGCCTTGCATCTATTATTACAGCACCAACAGGAAGAGGATTGGGATTCAAGTCAAATTGAATATAACTTCTATTTTTAAAACCATTATCACCTGCAAGTAAATAAACGGAATCCCCTACATTAAGATCTGGATAAAATTCATCGCTATTCACAAAAGCATCCTTCCCTTCACTGCCCGGTTGTAGGGTTAGGGTTTCGATAGGAGCAACCGTCACGGTAACTGTGGCGATAACAGGACCAGCACTATTCGTTGCGATCAGGGTATAGGTGGTATCTGTGGTGGGATTGACGGTAGTTATTCCGGTTAAAGCGACAGTGCCGATGCCATAATCAATGGTGACACTGTCAGCATTGGTAACTGTCCAGCTTAAAGTAGCACTATCCCCTGCTATAATGGTTGATGGACTGGCAAAAAAGGAGTTGACGACTGGGTTGGTTCCATTACAGCCGGATAAAATAGCAAATAATAAGATAAAGAGAAAAATTTTGAGATAGCCTCTGTAATTCTTGCTTATTCCTTTCATCTGAATTAACCTCCTCTTATTTCAGGATAGGAATTGTATTGAAGTAAGCAAACTTCACCTCCTTGCAAAAATATGATTGCGTTTTAGTAGGATAAATATAATTGAAGTTCTGTGAATGCATTTTTTTAAAATTATACATCTCTTTTATTTAATTGACAATGTTTTTTGATGGTTTTTGAAAGTTAGGGGTTTAGTCATTGAAAATAAAAATAGGCAGAACCTCAAGAAAAGAAGTTCTGCCTATGGAATTGGCTGGCTCCCCCTATTGGACGCGTTCAGAACTTTTAAGGGAAATATTGCAACTGAAAATATTAGATTAAATCAGTTGGTTATTCAATATTAAAACAAGCTCTTAAGTAGTACTTATTAAATTATTTTTTAAATCAAAATTATGAAAGGAGAACTAATATATTAATATCTTAAATTTTCTCCAACTAATATAAAAGTAGTCTAAGTACATTTTAGGTGAGGTAATGGGTATTTTTATTCAATTCATTAAGGATTTTAAAATGCTTCCAATCTTTCTGGTTCTTGACATATCAGACTAATAACTAATACTCATTTTTTATCCAATTATGCTAACTCCTTCTTTCACCTGTTTTTAATACTTAATCAAGTTGCAAATATATCTCGTGCCTTATTCTTTACTAAATAACGATTGATTATTTTCTATTGTTATTTTTTGGGTTTTTTTACTGAGACTGTTTCAGTAGCGATTTTGGATTGCTCAGCAACCTTCTTAATTATTTTTTTCTTTTTTTTCAACTTTTTCGGATTTTTATCTCCCATTTAATATCACCCCCTTTTTTTACTTCAACTATTTTACTAAATAAACGTAATCCAATTTATTATTTATTATATACTACAAGTCT
>JALHTS010000597.1 GCA_022865965.1 Ignavibacteriaceae bacterium | reverse complement strand
TTGATGAAATTTGCGAAAATATTTTGAGCTAAAAGTCTTTATTTTTATTCGGAATTATAACTATATTTGCAACTCGTTATTAAAAAGTAAACGATTTTTCAAGGAGAATAAAATGTCAAGAAGATGCCAAGTAACAGGAGTTGGTCCGGTATCGGGTAATAATATCTCGCACGCTCATAACAAATCGAAAAGAAGATTTCTACCAAACCTTCAAAAGAAAAGAATCTGGGTTCAAGAACTTAATCGTTTTGTTACAGTGAAGTTATCCACTAGCGCGATTAAGACTATCAATAAAAAAGGTACTGCACACATAGCAAAACTTGTTAAAGAGAACAAGATAAAAGTCAGATAATATCTACCCTGTCGGTTTAAAAAATAAAAAGGAAAGCTCTTGCTTTCCTTTTTTTGATTAAATACAAATCAACTATTCGCGAACCACCCAAACTTTAATTTTCGTACTTACGCTTGGATGAAGTTTAATATTTACCCCGTAGATACCTAGCGATTTTATCGGCTCGTCGATTTCAATTTTGCGTTTATCAATATCGAATTCTTTTTCTTTGAGTGCATCGGTAATCATTTGAGTTGTAACAGCTCCAAATATTTTATCTTCTTCGCCAACCTGAACAGGAATAGTAACAGAAATTTTTTCAAGTTCTGATGCAAGAAGTTCGGCAGTATTTAACTCCTGCTTGTTTCTTTTTTCATCAACTTTCTTTTCCTCTTCTAAGGCTTGAATATTTCCTTTTGAAGCAGCATAAGCAATACCCCTGGGCAGAAGATGATTTCTGGCATATCCGTTTTTTACTTCAACAACATCACCAATCTTACCGAGTGTTTCAAAGTTTTGTCTTAATATTACTTTCATTTTCTCTCCTAAATTAAATCACTATCTAACTGTATCAGAGACATACGGTAACAATGCCATATGTCTTGCACGCTTGATAGCGAGGGCTAATTGTCGTTGATATTTTGAGCAGGTGCCGGTTATTCTTTTCGGGATAATCTTACCTTGCTCAGTTGTAAATTTCTGCAGCAGTTTTACATCTTTATAATCAATATACTTGATATTATTCTGAGTAAACCTGCATACTTTTTTTGCTCTTACTTCCTTTTTCATTTAAAACCTTCTTACTTAATTAAATCTGATTCTTCATTTGAAAGAAACTTATCGAATGAATCTTCTGTATAATCAACAGAATCATCTTCAGCAATAACAAGATCTTCTTCCTCAATTACTGGACCGTTATTATCTGAATTAGCTAATCTTTTATTGAGAAATTGAATTCTTCTTGCTTTAATCTCAACTATACTGCGACTATGACCATCATCTGATTTCCAGTTTCTGCTCTGTAATTCTCCATCAACTAAAACTGCTGAACCTTTTTTAAGTTTGTCTCTGCAGCTTTCAGCTAATTTATTCCAGGCAACAATACCAACGTAACAAACATCTTCCTGCCACTGATTTGTGCTGTCCTTATATTTTCTGTTAGATGCGATAGAGAAATTAACAACAGGTGTTTTATTCGTTGTTTCTCTGAATATCGGATCTTTAGTTAAATTTCCGGCAACAATTATGTAATTGATTTCAGGCATTTTCAAATCGGCCATGGTTAGAACCTCCAAACTAAGTCTATAAAATTATTTTTTATCGTTATCTTCTATTTTAGAACCAACGCTCTCAGTTGTATTATTATTTCCAACTTGAGTGTTATTCACCTCTTCCACTAAAACAGATTGAGATTTATTCTTATCAATTTGTTCTAATGCCTCTTTACCAAGCTTTAATGTGAGAAATCTTAAGATATGCTCATCAAGAGCGTATAACCTATCAAGCTTAGATACGATATTGGATAGGGCTTCAAATCTAAAGACTGCGTAATAACCAATTTTACTTTTATTAATTGTGTATGCTAGTCTTTTGCGTCCCCAATTCTCAAATTCGCGGATTTCACCTTCGTTGGAAGAGATAAATTCTTTAATTCGGGTAATTATAGCTTCGATTTGAGTGTCATCCAGTGCTGCATTTATGAGCACCGTGCTATCATAGATGTTTTTCTTCATCCGTAACTTTCACCTCCCTATGGGCTTTTTATGGCTCCTGACAATAATTATTTCAGAAGCAGGGTTATGAGTATATTTTAATTAAAAATGCCGACAAAATTACTTAATTAGCGGTGCAATCACAAGAGCTATAACCGACATTAATTTAAGTAATATATTCAGTGATGGACCCGATGTATCCTTAAATGGGTCACCAACTGTATCACCAACTACTGCGGCTTTATGTGGATCAGAACCTTTCATGTACTTTTGTCCGTTAATTTCTATTCCTACTTCAAACATTTTCTTTGCATTATCCCAGGCACCACCTGCATTTGCCTGAAAAATAGCCATCAAAACTCCTGAGACAGTAACACCGGCAATCAATCCGCCTAACATCTCTTTACCTCCTGTAAATCCGGCTAATATTGGAATAATAACTGCTAGCAAGCCGGGAAGAACCATTTGTCTAATGGCAGACTTAGTAGAGATTTCAACACATTTTCCGTATTCAGGTTTTCCATCGGCTTGTTCAAAAATATCCAAATCTTCTTTAGACCACTCATTCTTATCCTTGTCTTGATTTCTCTTCATAACCGCAAGAGCTGCTTTAAGTTGAGGAATAGATGAGAATTGCCTTCTAACTTCTTCTATCATTGACATAGCTGCACGTCCAACTGCTCGCATAGCTAATGCAGAGAAAAGAAAAGGAATCATTGCCCCAATAAATAATCCGCCCATAACTTCTGCTTTGGAAATATCTATTGATTTAATTTCTGCGGAAGTCATATAAGCACCGAAAAGTGCAAGAGCTGTTAATGCTGCAGAACCAATCGCAAAACCTTTACCGATGGCTGCTGTTGTATTGCCAACTGCATCAAGCTTATCCGTTATTTGTCTTACTTCTTTAGGAAGTTCAGACATTTCAGCAATACCTCCGGCATTATCAGAAATTGGTCCGTATGCATCAACTGCTAACTGAATTCCAAGAATAGAAAGCATACCAACTGCAGCAATAGCAATTCCATAAAGACCGCCAAAGTAAAAAGCAGAAATAATGGCAAAAGCTATCACAATTATTGGAAGTGCTGTTGAAAGCATTCCAACGCTTAATCCGGCAATTATATTTGTTGCAGCACCGGTTAACGATTGCCTTACAATACTTAGAACAGGTCCTTTTCCACTCCCGGTATAATATTCTGTAATCATCCCGATCATAGAGCCGGACAAAATTCCGACTACAGTAGCAATAAATATTCCTGTTGAAGTATAAAGATTTCCTTTTACCGGATCTGCCCACTGATATAACGGGTCCTGATAATACCATTCTCCGGGCAGCAACCATTTAATAAGGAACCAGGAAGCTATTATCATTAATGCTCCGGCAACCATGTTGCCTCTGTTCAAGGCTTTTTGCGGATCGCCACCTTCTTTTACTTTAACGAAGAATGTGCCGATAATTGACATCACAATTCCAACACCAGCAATGACAAGAGGAAGAAGAACTGCACCTAGCCCATTAAATGTACTACCAAATTCCGGTATTATAAAAAACGCAGAACCAAGTACCATTGTCGCGATGATAGAACCGACATAAGATTCAAATAAGTCCGCGCCCATACCAGCAACATCGCCAACATTATCACCAACGTTATCGGCTATTGTGGCAGGATTTAATGGATGATCTTCGGGAATTCCGGCTTCAACTTTACCAACTAAATCAGCTCCAACATCTGCAGCTTTTGTATAGATACCGCCCCCAACCCTTGCAAACAAAGCAATTGATGAAGCGCCAAAAGAAAATCCAGTAATAATAGTTATAACTCTTTTAAGGTCTTCAAATTTATCCATTCCAAAAAGGTCACCGTAGAGAATAAATAAACCACTAAGTCCCAAAACACCTAATCCAACTACTCCTAAACCCATTACGGAGCCTCCGGCAAAGGCAATTTCCAATGCTTTACCAAGTCCTGTTCTGGCTGCATTTGTAGTTCTGACATTTGCTCTGGTTGCTACTCGCATTCCAATGAAGCCAGCTAAAGCCGAACAAATGGCTCCAACAACAAATGAAACACCTACAAGCGGTGAAGAGTCCACTGAGTTAGCACCACTTACAGCAAGGAGAATTGCAACAATAAGAACAAATACTGCAAGAACTTTATATTCGGCTTTAAGAAAAGCCATTGCTCCTTCAGATATATGCCCGGCTATTTTTATCATTTTTTCATTGCCGGGATCCTGTTTATTTATCCAGGATGATTTCCAAACTGTATACAGTAAGGCTAAAACTCCGAAGAGTGGAATAATGTGAATTAATGAATCCATTACTTACTCCTGATTTTCATTTGTGTTGTTTGCTCTGTTTTCTTTTAATTCAATATTTTTTAATCGAGAATACTCAGCAAGCATAAAATCATAACCATCTATAATGAAAGATGATATTAGTATAGATGATAATTCTGATAGTTTATTCATCTTACCTAATTCTTCATCATTAAATTGTGATAAGACATAATCGGAGAGAGCACCCTTTTCAAAATCATTGTCAATACCGAAACGCAATCTCGGGAAGTCTTCAGTATTCAAATGATAAATGATAGAAGTTAACCCGTTATGTCCTCCATCTCCGCCTGATTTTCTAAGTCTTATTTCTCCAAAGCTGAGATTAATATCATCTACCAGTACTAATAAATCCTGCGCAATTATACCATAAAAACTTAAACACTGATGTATAGCGACACCAGTGTTGTTTACATAAGTAGTTGGTTTAACTATTACGAAGGGCTTATTATCAATTTCCCCCTCAGAAAAATAGTAATCAAATTTTGAAGCTTTAAATTTTAATTTTTGAACAGAAACAAAATAATCTAAAAGTTGAAACCCGACATTATGCCTTGTGTTCCGGTATCGTTCGCCTGGGTTACCAATTCCCAGAATACATTTCACAGGAATTATTCTTCTTTATCTTCTTTATCTTCTGTCTTTCCTTTACCAATAACTTCCGGTTCAGCAGATTCTTCTTCAGGAACTTCCTCTGGTTCAGGTTCTTTTTCAACCTTTGGATGAGTTACTGAAACGATAATGGCTTCTTCAGGATTTAATATTTCAACACCAGGAATTTTAAGGTCTCTAACATGAATAGAATCTCCGAGCTTAAGAGCGGAAATATCAATAGTTATAGATTCAGAAATATCAGAAGGAAGACATTCGATATCAAGTTTATGAAGGTTATGTTGTACAATACCTCCCTCTTTTATACCAATTGCACTGCCTATTAACTGTACAGGCATTTCAATTTGAATTTTTTCTTTTGCATCAAACCCTTGTAAATCAAAATGTACAATTTTATCTGTAACAGGATCAAATTGAACATCCTTTATAATACAATCTAATTTATCTTGTCCTTCGATATTCAAAGAAATTAAATTTGTCTTAGATGTAAAGACTAATGGTTTTATTGCTCTCTCAGCGACTTCTATAGATATCGGTTCAATATGTTTAGAATAAATTATACCGGGAACTTTTCCCTTTTGTCTTAATAACTTTGTTGAAGACTTACTGATATTTGTTCTTTTTTTTGCTTCTACTAATACTTTTTTCATATTTTCTCCAGAAACTGATTATCCTTTATCAACGTTAAATAGTGAACTAATTGATTCGTTATTAAATGTTCTTAGCAGAGCTTCAGCAAATAAATCTGAAGCTGTTATAACCTTTATTTTTTTAGAAACATTCTCATCTATTTTAATTGTGTCTGT
>JALHTS010000596.1 GCA_022865965.1 Ignavibacteriaceae bacterium | reverse complement strand
CTAACTAAAACTTTTTTACCTTTTAATTCTATATCATCAATAAAAAGCTTATTCATAATTTCTCCAAAAAATCATTTTTTTAATTCTTGAAATATTATATAATAAAATTGTCATCCCCGCAAAAGCAGGAATGACAATTATTTTTCTCGTCATAAATTACCAGTTACATTTTAATAACTTTCATTACCAGTTCTGCAATTCTGTTTGAATATCCCCATTCATTATCATACCAGCTTACTATCTTAAAGAATCTCTTTTCATCTTTAAAGTTATTCTGTAGAGTTGCAAGTGAATCATAAATTGAAGAGCGGTCATCATGATTAAAATCAGTTGAAACAAGCTCTTCATTACAATAACCAAGAATTCCTTTCAAATATGTTTCTGAGGCTTTTTTAAGCAACTGATCAATCTCCTGGATAGAAGTATCTTTTTCGGTACGGAAGGTTAAATCAACAACTGAGACATTTGCAGTTGGAACTCTGAATGACATTCCAGTTAACTTACCTTTTACTTTTGGAAGAACTTCACCTACAGCTTTAGCAGCGCCTGTAGTTGAAGGAATAATGTTAATAGCAGCAGCTCTTCCACCCCTCCAGTCCTTCTTCGAAGGCCCGTCAACTGTTTTCTGAGTAGCTGTATATGAATGGATAGTTGTCATAATTCCAACTTCGACTCCGATACCCTCTTTTAACATTACGTGAACAATAGGCGCAAGACAGTTTGTTGTGCAGGATGCGTTTGAAATGATTTTATGCTCAGGTTTTAGTTCATTATCATTAACACCGATCACAACTGTTTTCACATCGCCTTTACCTGGTGCTGTAAGAATAACTTTTTTTGCACCGGCGGCAATGTGTCCTTGTGCTTTATCAGAACTGTTAAAAATTCCGGATGCTTCAATTACATATTCAACTCCCATTTCTTTCCATGGAAGCATTGAGGGTTCTTTAGCAGCAAGAATACATTTAGTTTCTTCACCGTTAATAACCAGTATGTCGTCTACTTCAAGATTGGATTTACTTTTTTTAGAATAAATGTCGCCTTTGGAGGTACCGTGAACAGAATCGTATTTTAATTGATATGCAAAATATTTTGCGTCATTAGTAACATCAACTAAAGCCACGAGGTCGATCTCTTTACCCAGAACGCCCTTATCAGCCATAGCACGCAAAACTAATCTTCCTATTCTTCCGAAACCATTTATTGCTACTTTAACTGCCATTTTTATCTCCTTTAATTGAATTTTTTGTCTATTTAAGTTTGGTAAAATTAGTTAAACAGGTGCGGATTATCAATCCAAATTGATATACTTTGTAGTAATATTAGTGATGTAAAACATTAATTAACAATTTATTAATCTAATAAAAAAGGCCAATTAATTAGAAAAAAACTATATTGTGACCACTAATTATATCATTATTTTTTTACAGAATGAGGATTTTATGATAAGCGCAAAAATGCAAAAATCACTAAACACACAATTAAACGAAGAGCTTTTTTCTTCATACTTGTATCTTTCAATGGCTGCCCATTTTGAGGCAAAAAATTTAAAGGGATTTGCTAACTGGTTTAGACTTCAATCTCAGGAAGAACAAATGCACGGAATGAAGTTTTTTGATTTTATACTTCAAAAGTGTGGAAAAGTTACACTTACGCAAATTGGTGATCCTAAGACTGAATGGAAATCAATTATGGAAGTGTTTAAAGACACATTGAAGCATGAACAAAAAATTACAGGTTTAATAAACAAACTTGTAGAAGTTGCGATGCTGGAAAAAGATTTTGCTACTAATAACTTTTTACAATGGTTTGT
>JALHTS010000595.1 GCA_022865965.1 Ignavibacteriaceae bacterium | reverse complement strand
TTGTTAAAGATTGATTTCAACAAAATATTACTCCACGTCTTTTCAATCAATTGCTATTTGTATATTAACCGGTGTTAAGTGATAATTAATTTTTCTATGAATCTATGTTCCATTCATTGATATTTTATAAATTTGATAAGAGGATATTCATACTTCCCATTAAGGAGTTATAATGCAAACTCATATAAAGCAGGTTATAAAGCGAACCGGCGCAATTGTTCCTTTTAACCAGGAACGAATAGCAAATGCAATTTATCGTTCTGCGGTCGCTGTTGGTGGCAGGGATAAGGAAACTGCACAAAAACTATCAGAACAAGTTGTAGAATTATTAAATCAAAAATTTCCTGAGGGGAGTATACCTCACATTGAAGATGTTCAGGATATTGTTGAAGAAGTTTTAATTAAAAACGGACACGCCAAAGTTGCAAAGGAGTATATCTTATACAGAGAAGAAGCAGCTAAAAGAAGAGAAGCTGAGGGTAGATATGCGTCAAAAATTAATGAAAATATCCCCTGGCAAAAAATCTGGCGAAATCTTAACTGGGCAGTTTCTCATAATCTTCATACAGTTAATCATCTTAATGAAAGAATTGCAAGTGGAGAATTTGCACATATTGTTCACGAATCTGAATGTTTGTATGAAGACGACGTTGACATTGCGGCAAATCTTATTATAGAAAGACTTGATTCGTTAAGAATGGTTATGATAAGCGGACCTTCGTCATCAGGCAAGACAACCACAACGCTAAAACTTGAACAAAAACTTGTTAAAAAAGGATTTAGATTTAAAGCTCTTACCGTTGATCATTACTTTTTTGATCTCGAATTCCATCCTAAAGATGAGTTTGGCGATTATGATTTTGAAACTCCGCAAGCCCTGGACTTAGAATTAATTAATAAACATCTTGTAAGATTAAGCAACGGCGAAGAAGTGTTGATTCCGTATTATGATTTTAAAACCGGAAAACGCAAACTTAATGTAACACCAATAAAGCTAGCAAAAGATGAATTGCTCTTAATTGACAGTTTGCACGGACTTTATCCTGCATTCAGCAAAGACATTTCAGTGGATGTGAAGTTTAAACTTTATCTGGAGCCTTTACTTCAGATGAAAGGAAATGACGGGAAGTATATTCGCTGGACCGATTTAAGACTAATCAGAAGAATGTTACGCGATTCAGTTTTCCGCGCTTATAATCCGCAGCAAACTCTGGAACACTGGCATTACGTGCGCGGCAGTGAGTTAAGAAATATTATTCCCTACTCTAATACAGCAGATTTTGTGATAAGCAGCGGAATGCCATACGAAGTTCCGATCTATGCAAACAGAATGTTAAAACTCTTTGAGGGATGGAAAGAAAAATACAAGGGCGATCCATTAAAAGCTGATGCACTTGAGAGATCCGAACGAGTTTATAATGTTTTAAAAACTGTTACACCGGTTAATGACGAATCAGCTGTACCCAGTGATTCTGTAATAAGAGAATTTATTGGGGGAAGTACAATGGAGTATCATTAAAAAACATTATACAGAGTGTCATCCGGATTGCCTGCACTGACAGCAGACGGAGGGCCAGAATTAAAAAAGAGAATAGAGAACTATTTAGACACTTATATGTTTTTTAAAGTAACAAAGGCAAATCTTTCATTGATGATTGTTTTATTGAGTAATTTTATCAAGTAAAATAAATAGGCGTGATCAAATTTTATTTAGTCGTTTTTATTTTTTATATAATGTCAACAAATCGTCACCCTAATGTCTAATAAACAGGTTAATTATGAAAAAAATTGATTTAAGAACTATTGAAAAAAAAATAAAAGTAAGGCAATTACAACTAAAAGATTATGATGCGCTTGTTGAATTACAGAAACTATGTTTCCCAGGTATGCATACCTGGAAGAAAGAGCAGATTGAAAGCCAACTAAAAGTTTTTCCCGAAGGACAAATTTGTGTTGAAATTAACAAGAAGTTGGTTGCATCATCTAGTAGTTTAATCATGGACTTTGATTTTTATGATGAGGGAGATAACTGGCAAACATTAAGTGATTATG
>JALHTS010000076.1 GCA_022865965.1 Ignavibacteriaceae bacterium | reverse complement strand
TTAATCAGCAGGTCACCGGTTCGAGCCCGGTTGGGTGTACAACTATTACCCCGTTTATTCGGGGTTTTCTGTTTTAAATCATCTGACTCTTAATCATCCCGACTTATCAGGGGCGTCCGGTTGTCCGAAGGACTCCTTCGGAGATTTGCTTCATACTATTATATCCTCTTGACTGTCCGCCCTTGGCGGGACTTTTTACTTACTTGTCCACTTTAGGCGGATTAAATATGTTACACTTATTTTTAATTTGATAAATAGTTAATCGCTTCACTCAGAAGAAAATCATTCCCAAATCTTCCAAATAAATCATCTACATTTTTTATTTTTATTTCATTCCTATCTCGGGATAAATGAGGCGCAGAGCAATTTACATAGTATTAAAAATTAAATAAATTCCACCAAGGATAATCAACACACCACAAATACGTTTAATCCACAAAATTGTTTTTGATTTCTCTGACCAGTTTAAGTATTGTTGAACTTTTTTAGTTAGTGTTCCCGCACCCACAATAACTGCACAGTGTCCAATCCCAAACGATAAAAGTAGAATAGCGGCAGAAGTAAAATTAGTTTGAGCTGTCTGAAAAACAATTCCAAGTACTGGAGCCATATATGCAAAGGTACACGGACCAAGAGCAATACCAAAAAGTAATCCAAGAATCAAAGCTGCAAGCAAACCTTTAGATTTTGTTTGTCTTAATCCAGTGTTATTCCAATCAAATTTTATTATGTCTAAAAGATAAAACCCAACGATAAAAAAGATTCCTGCAACAAGATAGTTGCCTATACTTCCAATATCACCCATCAATCTTCCAAGTGAAGCAGTAATTACACCAATTGCTGCAATTGTTATTAAAATTCCTACTGAGAAAATTAATGAGATATAAAAAGTCCTACTGAGTGAGATTTTACCTTGCAAACTTATAAATCCAATAACAAGAGGAATACTTGAAAGATGACAAGGCGAAAGAAGGATTGATAGAACTCCCCATCCAAAAGAAGCAAGCAAAGCAATCCAATAATTCTCGTAAAGTGCAGTGCTAAGTATTGTGAAAATTTCTTCAATCATTTTTTACTTTTCTTAGTTAGTCCCTTGCCTTGTAAAATTTTATCTATTTCTTCTTCAGGATAAAATCCTTCATGACGATGAAATTCTTTTCCACTAGCATCAAGAAAAACCTGAGTAGGAATAAGCTTAATCTTGTATTGTTGAGCATACTTTTTTTGTTCCTGTGTCCACACATCATAGAAAATAACTTTTACCTGGTCACCATATTTTTTTTCAATCGATTCCATTACGGGCTGCATCATTTTACAGGGAATACAGTTAACAGAACCAAGTTCCACAAATGTCACTTTAGGTTTTGCATCTTTATTTTGTGCAGAGATATTTACTGATAGAATAATTACAAATAAGAAAACAAAGTATTTTTTCATTTCAATTTTCCTTCAACCAGTTAATTATTTGATCATCTTTTGGTATGGTTCCGAAGCTTTTCACTTTCTCATTTACTATTAAACCCGGAGTCATCATTATTCCGTATCGTACCATTTCTTGAATATCCGTAACTTTTTCAACAGCAGCATCGATATTATTTACAGCTACTAACTCTCTTACTTTTGCCTCGAGTGTTTGGCACTTTTTACAACCCGTCCCGAGTATTTTTACTGTAATCATAATTCTTCCCTGTTATGTAATAATGAATTATCAGAATCATATGTGGTATTTTCTGCAAAGTATTTTTTCTTAAACCAAAGAGCAACATTTACAAGCATAATCAAAACAGGTACTTCTACAAGCGGACCTATCACTGCGGCAAATGCTTCTCCACTGTTAATTCCAAATACCGCAATGGCAACTGCTATAGCAAGCTCAAAGTTATTGCTCGCGGCTGTAAAAGAAAGCGTTACTGTTTTGCTGTAATCTGCACCGACTTTCTTGCCCATATAAAATGAAACAAAAAACATTATCACAAAATAGATTATAAGCGGTATTGCAATCCTTAAAACATCTAGAGGAATTTTTACAATATACTCACCTTTAAGCGAAAACATTACAACAATTGTAAACAGCAAAGCAATCAAAGTTATTGGAGAAATTTTGGGAATGAATTTCTGTTCATACCATTGCTTGCCCTTTAGTTTAAGAAACACAAACCTTGTTATCATTCCAGCAAGAAAAGGAATACCAAGATAAATGAAAACACTTTCAGCAATTTGTCCGATGGTTATATCAACAGCAAAAGTTTTCAAACCTAACCAGGAAGGAAGAACTGTTAAAAATACATAAGCATAAATCGAAAAGAACAAAACCTGAAAGATTGAATTGAATGCAACTAATCCTGCTGCGTATTCAGTATCACCTTTTGCAAGTTCATTCCACACTATTACCATCGCAATACAACGCGCAAGTCCAATCAATATTAAGCCCGCCATATATTCAGGATAATCCTGAAGAAATATTACTGCAAGTGCAAACATCAATATTGGGCCGACTACCCAGTTCTGAACAAGCGAAAGCGAAAGTATTTTTACATTACGGAAAACGTCGCCAAGCTCTTCATATTTAACTTTTGCAAGAGGTGGATACATCATCAGGATGAGTCCGATTGCAATTGGAATATTAGTTGTTCCGCTTTGGAATGAATTCCAGAAATCTACGATACCCGGAAAAAGATAACCGGAAAACACTCCAATAAACATTGCAAGGAAAATCCACAACGTTAAGTAGCGATCTAAGAATGAAAGTTTTTTTGTAAGTGTGCTCATCAAAACAATTCCTGATTAAATTGTTTTATTGACTATATCTGTTAACCAATGTTCTAAGGTAGATTTGGTAGGAACTTTTCCCTGGCTAATTACTTTATCGTTCACAATAAGTCCAGGAGTCATCCATATACCAAGTCCTGCGAACTTTTCCCTGTTTGTAATTTTCTGAATATCAGCTTCTAATTCATTTTCTGCTGCAATATTCACACATAACTCGTAGAGGTTTTCACAATTAATACAGCCGGGACCTATCACTTTTATTGTTAACATTTGCCTCTCTCCTCTTTAATGGAACACGGATTAAACTGATTTGAACGGATTTAAATCAAAAAAATCCATTTTGAGTAGGTCATTCTGAGTAAAGCAAGGAATCTTAATTATTAACAAAAGATTCTTCATCCCAATAAATTGGGATTCAGAATGACTGGATGTATTAAAATAACGCACCATATATTAACCCACTCACAGTAGCCATAACTACTACTAAAGAAACATATACTAATGTTTTTTGCGTACCAATTACACCACGGATAACCAGCATATTTGGTAATGATAATGCCGGACCGGCAAGTAATAAAGAGAGTGCCGGACCTTTCCCCATTCCGCTGTTTATCAATCCTTGAAGAATTGGAATTTCAGTTAAAGTTGCGAAATACATAAACGCACCAACTATCGATGCGAAGAAATTTGAAAAAACAGAATTACCACCGACTAAACCTGATATCCATTCGTTTGGGATTATTCCATTACTATAATTTTCTGAACCGAGCAAAAATCCTGCGACTAAAACTCCCGCACCAAGTAATGGCATAATCTGTTTCGTAAATCCCCAAGTCTCACCAAGCCATTGATTTGGTTCATCTTCTGAAAATGTTAAAGATAGTGTTGTAGCAATAAGTGCAACAATGAATGGAATGGTTGGTGAATGATAAAAGAATATTGCTGATATTATAACTGCAACTGTTCCGAAAAAGACATATAATCTTTTTACCTTAATGATGAATATCATAGAAAGTGCAAATGCTAATCCAAACACTCCGGTTATAAACCATTTATTGGAAAACATAAAATACCAAAACCCAGCAGTTGCATCAGGCTTGCCCCAATTAACAAAAACAAGAATTGCGACAAGAATAAAAAAATGTACAGCAGTCTGCCACATCGGTCTTTTTTCTG
>JALHTS010000075.1 GCA_022865965.1 Ignavibacteriaceae bacterium | reverse complement strand
TATTGGTAAAAAAGCTGATACGCTCTGGATGGGTACTTTCCATTCTATCTTTGCGAAAATTCTTAGAATAGAGGCTAAGCACATTAATTATTTAAGTAATTTTTCCATTTACGATACCATAGATTCTCTTTCACTTGTTCAAAGCATTATTACTGATTTTAACCTTGATATCGATGCACTTACTCCGAATTCTGTAAGGCACAGAATCAGCTTTCTTAAAAATTATATGATAATGCCGGCTGAATATCGAAAATCGCATGTTAATTCTTTTCTTGATGAAAAAACTGCTGATATTTATACGGAATATCAAAAACGTTTAATTGAATATAACGCAATGGATTTTGATGATCTCTTGCTTAAACCCATTGAACTTTTTAATAACAGCAAGCACATTCATAATAAGTACAAAAAGAAATTCGGTTATATACTTGTGGATGAATTTCAGGATACAAACAAAGCGCAATATGAATTATTAAAACTTCTTGTTACTCGTGAGGGCTATATTTCTGTCGTTGGTGATGATGCTCAAAGTATTTACAGCTGGCGTGGAGCTAATTTGGGAAATATAATAGATTTTCAGAAAGATTTTCCAAAACATAAAATATTTAAACTTGAGCAGAATTATCGTTCAACAAAAATGATTCTTAAAGCTGCGGATTCTATTATTAAGAATAATAAAGATCAGGTTGATAAAACTTTGTGGACCGAAAATCCTGAAGGTGAGCTTATACAGATTGTAAAATGCTCAGATGAAAAAGATGAAGCGTCTCAGATATCTAAGTTCATAAAAAATGAAATGACAAAGAAAAAAATGTCATTTAATAATTTTTCAATTCTTTATAGAACTAATGCGCAGTCACGTGCCTTAGAAGATGTATTCAGAAGAGAAAAATTTCCTTATACAATAATTGGCGGAACAGAATTTTATAAAAGAAAAGAAGTGAAAGATGTAATCGCTTATCTTCGTGTAATATCTAATCAGCAGGACGAAGAAAGCTTACTCAGAATTATGAATTTTCCTCAAAGAGGTATTGGTACTACAACAATAACCAGGATGCTTGCTTTTGCAGATAAACATAATTTAACACTGTTTGATACTATGCTAAGAGTTTTTGAAGTTATTGATATCAAAGAAAGAATTCAAAAAAATGTAAAAGGATTCAAAGTACTTCTGGATAAATATATTGAACTGAAAGATAAACTTTCTGTTGGCGAACTAACGCGTGCACTGGTTGATGAGCTTGGAATTCTAAGAATGTTTAAAGAAGAAAACACACCTGAATCAATTTCAAGATATGAGAATATCGGCGAACTTTTAGGTTCACTCACTGAATTTTCTAATCAGAATAACAACGCAACTCTTGAGGAATTTCTTCAGGATGTATCTTTAGTTGCAGGCATTGATGATTATGAGGGAAAAAAGAACGCGGTTACTTTCTTAACTGTTCATAGTGCCAAAGGACTAGAGTGGCCAATAGTATTTATTTCAGGATGTGAAGAAGATATCTTCCCTTTGTCACATAAATTTAGTACCGACACATCAGTTGGAGAAGAAAGAAGATTATTTTATGTTGCTCTTACCAGAGCACAGCAAAAAGCTTATGTGCTTCACGCTCGTTCAAGATATCGTTTTGGGGAAGTTGCTTATCAAAGTAGATCAAGATTTATTGATGAACTTGATCCTACCACGGTAAAGGAAGTAAACGGAAACATAGGGAGAAAATCAAACAGGAAAACAAAAAAAGAAATCTACTATGAATATTTTCAAAAAGTAGATTACGAAGATTTCAATCAGGATAATAAATCTCTCAGACCGGGTTCCAGAGTAATGCATGATAAATTCGGACTTGGAAAAGTTACAGAAGTTGTTGGATGTGGAGACACGCTTAAAGCAACTGTTCACTTTGAAGGTAATAACATAAAGCAGCTTATGTTAAAGTTTGCAAAGCTTAAAGTTTTATAATTTTTTTAGATACGATTATTTATATTTTTTAGAAAATTAATTTTAGGAGCACTTGTAAAGATGACTATTGCGCCAAAAAAATTGGCAATATTAGTAGGCGGAGGTCCCGCACCGGGAATAAACAGCGTTATTGGTGCAGCTACAATAAGAGCGGAAGTTGAAGGTGTTGAAGTTCTTGGAATTAGGGATGGCTTCAAATGGATTATGGAGGGCGATACTTCTCACATCAGGGAATTGACTATTCATAATGTGAGCCGAATCCACTTTAGAGGTGGTTCGTATATTGGAATTTCCAGAGCAAATCCTACCAAAGATGATAAACATCTCGAGAATGCAGTAACTTCACTTCTCAGATTGGATGTTGATAAGCTTATCACCATTGGCGGTGATGATACAGCATTTAGTGCACTTAAAGTTAATGAAATGGCTGCAGGAAGGATAAGAGTTGTTCACGTACCCAAAACAATTGATAATGATCTTGACCTTCCACACGGAATACCAACTTTTGGTTTTCAAACAGCAAGACATATCGGTGTTGAAATAGTTAAAAGTCTAATGGTTGATGCTCAAACTACATCCCGCTGGTATTTTATTGTTACTATGGGAAGGAAGGCAGGACATCTTGCATTGGGTATAGGCAAGGCAACTGGTGCCACACTAACATTAATTCCAGAAGAATTTCCTGGTGAGGTTATTAGTTTTAACCAAGTGGCCGATGTTCTTGTTGGTGCTATAATTAAGAGATTGAGCTATGGAAGATCTGACGGAGTTGCCATTTTAGCGGAAGGTATTGTCGAGAAAATGAAGATCGAAGACCTTGAGCAGTTAGTTGATATCGAAAGGGATGCACATGATAATATTAGAATTGCAGAAGTGAACTTCGGTGAAATACTAAAATTTAAAGTGCAGCAGAAGCTTAAAGAACTTGGTATTAAAGTAACTGTAATAGCAAAAAATATTGGTTATGAATTAAGATGTGCTGACCCGATACCATTTGATATGGAATATACCCGTGATCTAGGATTTTCTGCTTCACAATTTATTCTGAATGGTGGCAGCGGAGCGATGATATCAATTCAAAACGGAAGGTTTGTTCCACTTTACTTTAAGGATATTTTAGATCCAGTAACAAAAAGAACCAAAGTGAGGATGGTTGATCCAAGTTCGGAAACATTTTACATTGCAAGAAGGTATATGCTCAGGATAAACAAAACTGATTTTGAAGATCCGCACGAGTTAGCAAAGCTTGCTGCTACTGCTCATCTCTCAATTGATGAGTTTAAGAAAAGATTTTATTACCTGATTGAAAGTGATCTTTTATATAAACATGTTGAAGACGGAAACATTTTTTTGCATTCTGCAGATAGCAATGTTGCTCATAAGTCGCTTTCTACATCAATCAGTGATGGTGATGAAATCGATCAGAAAATTAGTCCCGAATGAAAATTGAATTTTAAAAAAATCCTTTCCTAACTATTTCCTAATTTTCTCTATAAGTTTTTTATACTCAACATGCTTAACCGAAAAATAATCTTTCGAAAGTTTCTTCAGTACCCCAGAGAGTAAAATAATTGATAAGAGATTAGGGATAGTCATAAAACCCAAAGCTGCATCTCCAAAAGCCCAAACTGCCTCAAGTTGTGCAATTGCTCCAATAAACACGAATAATATATATACCCATTTATAAGGTATTGTGGCTTTTTCCCCAAACAAATAGTTGGCGGCTCTTTCACCATAGTAAGACCAGCTTATGGCAGTTGATATTGCAAATAACAGAACAGCAAGTGTAATAATTTTGTCACCGTACCCAAATAACCAGCTTAATCCTTGTTTAAATGCGTATGAGGTTAAGATGCTGCTGTTCATTAATTCACCTGAAAAATTGGGATCTATTCGTGTAACATAAAATTCTGTATGATGCCAGGCGCCTGTTACAATTATTACTAATCCGGTTAATGAACAGATCATTATTGTATCAATAAAGGGACCTAGCATTGCAACAGCTCCTTCCCTTATTGCAAATTTGGTTTTGGCTGTGGAGTGAGCAATAGCAGCGCTGCCCTGACCGGCTTCATTTGAGTATAATCCTCTCTTCACACCCCAAAGCATTGTGTTAAGTATAATTAAAAATGCTCCTCCACCAACTCCGGCAATCTGCGCGGGAGGATTAAATGCCATTTTAAAAATTAAACCAAAACTCTCCGACAATTCCGAAAAATTATAAATCAGAATGAATGATGCGGAGATTACATAAAAAACAGCCATTATTGGTGAAAGGTAGCCAGTTACTTTTCCAATTCTACGTATGCCTCCGATTATAACTAACCCGACTAATGTAGAGATAATAATTCCGTTTATTATTTGCTGTAGCGAGAGTTCGAAGCCACTAAACACAGAATGTTTTATCGTTAACAGATGTCCTGTACCGAGTATCTGAACAGCCTCTGAATAAATCTGATCAGAGAGTGTAAAGGACTGAATAGCGTTCCCTGTAGCAAATGAACAAATTACTGCAAAACAGGCAAAAGCAACACCTAACCATCTCCATTTAACTCCTAATCCTTTTTCAACAGTATACATTGGACCACCGGCAGTATGTCCATCTTCATCTATATCCCTATACTTCAATGCCAGGGAACACTCCGCATATTTTAAGGTAGTACCAAAGAATGCAGTAACCCACATCCAGAATAAAGCTCCGGGTCCACCATAATATAGAGCTGTAGCAACTCCTGCAATATTTCCGATTCCCACAGTTGCAGAAAGAGCTGTGGCGAGAGCCCGAAAATGATTAAGATCTCCTTCGTCATCAGGGTTATCATATTTACCCATTGTTACTTTTATGCCATGCCAAAAGTGTCTAAGCTGAGGAAATCCGAGTTTTATGGTGATGAAAATTCCAGTACCAACCAATACAATCACCATAAAAGGAATTGAACCAAGAGGAATCTCCGATGATGGGAAATTTTTTATAAAGTCATAGTTGCCTGGGAAAGACCAAACCGTATCGAAAGATGTAAAGCCTGCAAAGACTATTACGATAATTATGATGACAAAAAATATTATACCTAATGTAGATCTTTTCATTTATTACCTATTAACATTTTGTGTAACTTCATTTGCGTAGTTTTTATCTCAAGAAAATATATTAAGAATTTTTTCAAGCAAACCTATTGAATATAGGAATACCAAAAAGATTAAAACCGGTGAAAAATATTTTAAGAATATCTTCCATGCAATAGTTATTCGTTGGTGATTATCGAAGAAATTTTCTGCGCCTTTGCGAAGATTTGGAATTACTTTTTCATAACCCCATACCCACGCAACAAAAACTGAGATTAATAGACCTCCCAGTGGTAGCAATATATTGGATGCTATAAAATCAACCAATGCGAAAAAGTCCAATCCAAAAATTTTGAAATCTGAAAGAAGATTGAAAGACAACGCGCTAGGAATGCCAAGTGCAAAAATTAATAATGAAAGGACAACCGCTGCAGTATGACGTTTCCACTTTAGTTCATCTACGAAAAAAGAAACTACTACTTCGAGTAAAGAAATGGATGAAGTAAGTGCTGCAATAGTAAGAGATATGAAAAATAAAATTGAAAAAATATATCCTCCGGGCATCTTGGAAAATACTCCGGGAAGAGTATGAAATATTAGTCCGGGACCAGCAGCAGGATCTAATCCGACAGCGAAAACTGCGGTAAAGATTGCAATGCCTGCGATCAGTGCAATTAATGTATCAAGTATTACGATTTGTAATGCCGCACTTGGAATACTGTCTTTATCAGACATATAGCTTCCGTAAGTGAGCATAGCACCCATACCTAAACTAAGGGTAAAAAATGCGTGACCTAAAGCCAGTAATATTGTATTTGCAGAAATTTTACTCCAATCGGGATTCCATAAAAAATCTAATCCTTTAGAAGCTCCATCAAGAGTAATTCCCCTTATCATCAAAATTACAAGTAAAATAAAAAGAATTGGCATCATTATCTTGCTTGCACGTTCAATCCCTTTTTGCACTCCTGAAAAGACGAT
>JALHTS010000594.1 GCA_022865965.1 Ignavibacteriaceae bacterium | reverse complement strand
TGAAATTTTCTTAGATGTAGGCTCTATCTGTCGTTTCTTACATTGCATTCCCCTCGATTTGACGCTATATTTGTAAGTTTATTTCTCAGCAATTTGGATATGAAAATCAACATTTTGACGTTTAATCACATAATTCGATTAGTTCTTTTTGCAATAATAGCATTTCAACCGCTTTTATCTGCTCAGGTTGTCTTTCGGGACCTGCCTCATTATAAGATCAATTCAGCTGACTTGTTGTTTTTTGACATTACCGATTCAAGAAAAATAATTTCGCTTAACGGTGAATGGAAAATTTATTCTGCCGATGACGAAAAGCAAAACAAAGTTAATGTTAGTGTTCCGTCAATATTTCAGGGTAAAGGCGAATTTGTTTTTGAAAAGTCCTTCAAGCTTTCTTCTTCTGAGATAAATAGCAGTAGAATGAAGCTAGTATTTTTCGGTTTAAACTATACCGCAGATATTTCTCTGAATAAAAATATTATTTACAGGCATTCCGGCGGGGAGTTTCCTTTTAGTATTGATGTGCCGAGAGATATCCTTAAATCCGATCAGAATAATTTAATTTCTGTTAAACTCAGCTACAAGTTGGATTCTGAAAACACAATTCCTCTTAAGCAAAGATTTTTATTTCCCCAGAACTTCGGCGGAATTATCCGTGATGTTTTTCTTCATCTTACGCCAAACATAAATATTAAGGATCTGACACTTAAAAAATCGCTTAACTTTTCGAACAAAAAAGCTTCTGTCGAAATCAGATCTGTTATTGAGAATAAAGAATTCAAAAAGCTGAATGATACAATTGAAGCAGTAAATAATTTTACGATAAAAGTAAAAGCATATGCACCCGATGGCAAAACTCAGATTAGCGGCAATGATTTTAAGTTTGAATTAAAACTGAATAATGAAATTGAAGTAAAGCAGTCTATTTTAATTAATGATCCGATTTTATGGTTTCCTGAAACTCCCGGCAGTTATATTATAAGACTTGAACTATACCGTGGTGATCAGCTTGTTGATTTGACTGATAGATCAATTGCTCTTTTTGAATTAGGATTAAAAGATGATAATCTTATTTTAAACGGTAAAGAATGTAACTTGCAAGGTGTAACTTTTCTTCCGTCGTTTGATGAATTTGGAAGTCTTTCATCTTACTCTCAGATGGAGAAAGATCTTGTACTCATAAAAGAAACAGGATTTAATTCTGTAAGATTTTCTAAATCAGTTCCTCATCCTTATTATCTGAAACTTTGTGAAGAAATTGGATTAATTGCTTTCGTTGAAATTCCAGTTGGTTCAATTCCAGAAGGACTTGCAAACGATCAGAATTTTATGGTAAGAAGCAGAAATTTTCTTAACAATTTTCTTAAAGCTTATTCAGAATATTCTGCAGTCGGTGCGGTTGGATTTGGAAGTTCTTATATGTCACGTTTTGATTCTCATCAGTCATTACTTACGGATCTTGGTGGAAAAGTTAAAGAACAATATGAATTTCTTACCTTTGCATC
>JALHTS010000593.1 GCA_022865965.1 Ignavibacteriaceae bacterium | reverse complement strand
TCTTTTTCAGTTTTCAAAAAATATCTAATTCTACAGAAAAAGGTTTACGAAGTTTAAAAGTATTTATATAAAATAAGAGGCTGACTCAAAAGCATATCATATTGATTAAAAACGGAAATTCACTTTAAAGTGTAAACACCACAATTCAATCATATAACTTTTGATACAGCCTCTTTTAGAAACAAATTATTTTATTTCAATAATGTCGTCTTGATATATTTTGAGAAATTACCATAAGTAAGCGTTGCGATATAATTTCCGCTGGCTACTTTTGAACCAATTTGAATTTATAAATTATTGGATCGAAAAAGATGCATAATAACAATAATCATTCTGATAACAAGATTATAAAAAACAGAAATCAATCCTAATTTATTTTATTTGAGCAGCAGCATTTTCTTACTATCAGAAAATCCATTTACCTGTAGAGTGTAGAAATAAACTCCACTCGGTAAGTCAACAGCGTTGAACTCAACGGAATGATTACCGGCTTGTTTAGTCGTGTTAACCAATGTTGCTACTTCATTTCCAAGAACATCATAAACTTTCAGGTTAACAAAACCTGATTCTCTCAATGCATACGATATTTTTGTTGAAGGGTTGAAAGGATTAGGATAGTTCTGGTTAAGCATAAAATTCTGAGGAGTTAGGTTTGCCTCATCTTCAACACCAACAACTTTATCAATTTCAATTATGAACATAAACGGATCTTCAGACCAAACACTTTGATCATTAGCATAGTTAACAAAAGCGTACTCAAATTTTCCGTCACCATCCATATCCCCGGTAGGATAACCATAGAAAAATCGTGGTGTTAATGTTTGGTTATCAGTGGAAGCATATCCGCTGTATTCCCAGAGATCAAAAATAACATTAACATCCCAGCTTGCAGAATCCTTTGGATCACCGAATCCTTTGTATTCAACATCAAATATTTGTCCGTTTCCTTCACCGCCAATCATTAAAGACAGATTGCCGTCGTGATCCGGGTCTGCAACATACATTGATCTGAGTTTTCCCACGTTGATTCTGGGAATTTTTAATAAGACATTGACATCGGCTTCGGTAATTAGAGTTAAATCTGAAATATCAGTTATAATAAACAAATAATTATCCGGCTCAGTTCCGGCTATATACAGTTCATTTACTCCATCATTATTAACATCAGCCACTCGAACAGCATCAAGCGCTCCGAAATCAATATTTTCATCGCGGTAAATTTCATCAAGTGCTACAGGAATATTATAACCTCCGGAACCGTCATATTCAAAGATTCGCAGAGTAAAATTATTCCAAATAAAAGCATAAATTTCCTTCAAACCGTCATCATCCAGATCTCCTGTAGTAACACTATAGAGTGCTCCTCCAAAAACCTGAGCAAAATTGTATTCAATCTCCCAAAAACCGAATACATTCAATTCACCATTAACTGATGCAACGATGACCTCTCTGCCTCTGTCTCCTTGTCTGACTCCTACAATAAGTTCATTATCTCCATCATCATCAATATCTTCAATCGTTAAACTGTATGGACGAAAATCAGTATCAACGGGTAAGTCAAAATTCCAGGTGTTTGTAGGCGACATTTCATTACCCGCATAGCTCCCATATTTATTCTCTCCTACAACTCCATTCCATTCAAATACCCAAAGCCTCGGCGGATTATTATCTTCATTTGTAATCTGTGAAGGAAGCGTGACTACAATATCTACAATACCATTATTATCTACATCACCCACAGCAATTCCAGCGTAGGTATTTGTTGGGAGCGGATGAAGAAAGTACCAAACCAGTTCATATTGGTTGTCACCGGTTGCTTCATACATTAATGTATAATTTTCTTCCATATCTGTCCAGGCGCATAAAAATTCTCCCCACCCGTCCTGATCTGTATCGAATCCGCCTTTAACAATTGCTAATTCAGAAATATAAATAGCATTGGTATCTAAAAATGGAAGCTTTTCCATTTTCCAAATAACATCCCAGCTATTCTCCTGGGCAAGTAAATTTAATCCACTTATGAGAAGAAAAAGAGGTATTAATTTTTTCATGGGGAAATTCCTTTAGTTGTTATGATAAATGTATTAATGTTTATGATAAAATCAAAATTTTACAAGCACAATTTATGATAAAATCAAAATTTTACAAGCACAAAGAAATGAAGAACAAGATAATTTGTTAATTTAATCTTCGATGAAAGTAAATAGAGAATTATTGTAAGTGTAATTGTTAAGTGCCGATGCTGTAACAGGAGAAATACTTTTTATAGTTTTTACTATTGAATAAATCTCGTTACTCTTTAATTTTACTTGTGATACAACCTCAACAGAAATCTCTGAATAGTTATATCTTTTTGAAGATAATTTATTAACAACAAACTCAACCATTTTTTTATTTGGATTTACTACTGTAAACTCCTTTTCAAAAACAGTTTTTATGGCTCTATAAAAAACTTTTTCACTATAACCATAATGTGTGCAACATAAGGCAGCAACTATTCTCCGGGAATTTTCGGATTCTTTATTTTTTGCATCAGCTAAAAACTCAGTTATCATTCTATGAACAGTTTCGCTTTCAGGATCATTTTGTATTGCGGTTTCAAGAAGCGGGCATGATTGATTAATAATGAATTCTTCTTTAATTCCTTCTTTTATTAGCCTTTTATAATAAGAAAGAGAAGATATTGTTGTAGGGGTCCCTAAAAGCAAAAATGAATTATTAATATTGTCTTTAATCTCTTCTAACATCATCTCAACACCAAGATCAATAATTCCTAATACATCAGTTTTGCTTTCCTTTGCAAAATGGGTTTGTTCATACACTACTGAAAGCGTATTGCAGGCAATAAGTATCAAGTCCGGATTATAGAGTTTCATAATTGCACTAAGAGCGGAATCGAACACTTCTGCTTTTTTTTCAGGAGTTGGCATTGAGTTATAACCAAAATTAGAATCTGCGAGAGAATTGAAAAATATTATGTTAATCTTACCAAATTGATTCAGAGTTTTTAACTGATATTCTAAACCAGCTGTAACTGATAATCCGCCGAGACCGGAATCGGTAACTACAATAGTAAAACTTGCGAAATGACTTTGATTCAGATTCATAATTATTGTAAAATAATTTGTTGGTTTACACTTAACTCTTTGACATCAATCTGATTTCTAAAGGAATAATAAAAATTAACTTTCCAAAGTTAAGAATTTTTCTTCTTTTTGTTTGTTTACTGATTTATTTTGGATATCATTGATTTGAATGAATTATTTTCAGCATTTCAATATATCAAATTGTTTTAGTTATTAAATAATTCACCGAGGAAATTTTGAACATCGATTTAACAGCAAGCTTATTTCATTCATATCCAAAATATTTTGAAAAAAAGTTAAGTAGTAAAAGATTTGCACACTCAGATATTTTACTTCTTATTAAGAATAACTGCAAAAAAAAAGCACTCCATAAAACAATGCTCGGTTATTCAATTGAGCAAAGAGAAATATTTTCATTGGAGTTTGGAGAAGGAAAAACAATTGTTCTTCTTTGGTCACAGATGCATGGTGATGAACCTACTGCTACAATGGCTATGTTTGATATTTTTAATTTTCTTAATAGTGAGGATGAGTTTGACAACTTTAGAGCGTTAATCAAGAAAAAACTTAGATTGATTTTTGTTCCTATGCTCAATCCTGATGGAGCAGAAATAATGATCAGGCAAAATGCTGTTGGAATAGATTTGAACCGGGACGCAAAATCTTTACAATCGCCCGAATCAAAAATATTGTACGGACTTGTGGATAAACATAAGCCGGATATTGCATTTAATCTTCATGATCAGGATTTCAGATGGTCGGTAGGAACAAGTAGTAATTTAGCAGCAATTTCACTTCTTGCTCCCGTTTATGATTATGATAAAACGACAAACGAATCGCGGCTAAAAGCACTTAAACTGATTGCCGATTTAAGAAATGATTTTGAAAAATATTTGCCTGGACGGATTGCTAGATACAAAGATGATTATGAACCCCGTTCTTTTGGTGATATGATTTCAGGAAAAAATGTTAGCACTATATTGATTGAGAGCGGAAGAGATGTAAATGATTCGAATAAAACATTCTATAGAAAAATTAACTATATGATGATTCTTTCAGCGTTTGAAAAGATTATTTGTGGAAAATATAATAGACGAAGTGAAAACGAATATTTTTATATTCCAACAAATGGTGATTTTTTATATGACTTAATTCTTCGAAATGTTAATATAGTTTTGAAGAAGCAGAAATACGTTGTTGATATAGCGATTAACCGGGAGGAGTTTTATGATAATAATTCAAGAATACCAAATTTCATAAGCACTATAATGGATATTGGTGATCTTTCAGTTTTAAATGGCATTGAAGAATTTGATTGCACAGAATTGAGATTAGTGGAGGGAAAAATATCTGAGTCTGTTTTGCATTCGATTAAAGAACTTAACAGAAATAAGATAAAATCTTTTTTAGAACACGGAATACTTTTTGTAAAATTAAAATCTATATCAAACAAATCACGCTTTTCTCAACTTCCAATTAATATACTACGCCATTCTTCTTCTTATAGTCCAAAGACAATGATAAATACACGGGCGAATTTTAATTTATATAAAGGTAATAAATTAGTAAAACACATTATAAACGGTTGGTTATGTAATCCTGGTGAAATAGATAGAATTAATAACGGATTAATTTTTTAATGATAGTAATTAATGTTTTACCCAGATAATTGGGAGTACAAATGAATCTTTAACCAATATCTGAATGAATTAATTACTTACCTTACGCAAAGAGATAGAAAGGTGTTAAATTTCTGGTGACAACAATCAGAGATATGTGATGAAAAAACAACTGTTAAAACTTTACACAGATTATTTAATGAGTTCATTTTCATATACTACAGCCACCGGGCATAGGAAATCCTAATACTCTTGCATCAGCAGTTGTGGTTGTTGGATTAAAATCATATTCCTTTAATCCTTCGTTAAGCAGATTTTCAATGTCATCCATTTTAGAAGCATCAATATCAAGCGAATAGCCGGTTCCTTTTAAACCGTGTGCAAGTGAACGTACGTCAGGTTGAACAGTTCCGCTTGCCATTGGTCTGACTGAAAGATCGACTCCATCCACACCGGCATCAGTGCCTCACATAAGAATTTATGATAACTCTTTTTCAGTTTTCAAAAAATATCTAATTCTACAGAAAAAGGTTTACGAAGTTTAAAAGTATTTATATAAAATAAGAGGCTGACTCAAAAGCATATCATATTGATTAAAAAC
>JALHTS010000592.1 GCA_022865965.1 Ignavibacteriaceae bacterium | reverse complement strand
TTATCGAAATCAATTACACCGGCGATAATTTTCGCCAATGTTGTTTTACCAGCTCCATTAGGACCTATAAAAGCAATTTTTTCACCGCGATCAACTTTAAAGTCCGAATTATTAAAGACACGATTATTTCCATAATATTTTGAAATATTTATCAGTTCTAAGTTTACTCGTCCACTTTGAGGCGGCTCAGGAAACCGAATATTTATTTCAGACTTGTCTTCAGGAAGTTCAATCAACTCAAGTTTTTCAAGCTGTTTTATTCTACTTTGCACCTGCCGTGCTTTTGTATTTTTGTATCTGAATCTTTCTATGAATCTTTGCGTGTCCTTTATTTTACGCTGCTGCTGTTCAAATAAATTTATTGTAAGCTGATCTCTTTCTGCTTTGTATTTCAGGTAAGAATCGTAATCGCCGCTATAAGAATAAAATTTACCATTAAAGATTTCGAGTGTTTTGTTGGTTACCTGGTTAATGAAATATTTATCATGTGATACAATGACTAAGGCACCTTTGTAGTTTATTAGAAAATCAATTAACCATTCCAATGAATCGAGATCGAGGTGATTTGTAGGCTCATCCATAAGAAGAACATCATTTTGTGAAATGAGAATTTTCGCAAGTGCAATTCTCATCTGCCAGCCGCCGGAAAAGTGATTTGTAAGTTTTTCAAAATCACTTTCTTCAAAACCGAGTCCGAGTAAAATCTTTTCTACTTTTGAGGTAGCGCTGAAAGAGTCAAGTTCTTCAAGACGATGATGAACTTCACCGAGTTGATTGACCATATCATTTCGTTCTTCATCTTTCAGATTATTGTTAGAAAGTTTTTCTGATAATTCTTTTTCTTTTGTTTGAAGTTCAACAATATCTGTTAAAGCGGATTGAGCTTCATCAATTAGAGGTCTTCCTGCGTGAGTAACCTGATCCTGAGGTAAATAACCAATTGAAATATCTTTTTGTTTGAGGAGATTTCCAGATTCAGGTTCAAGTTCTTTATTTATGATTTTCAGAATTGAAGTTTTTCCGGTTCCGTTTGCTCCGACGAGAGAAATTTTATCGCCGGCACTTATACGGTAATTCACATCCTTGAAAAGATATTTGCCGTTAAACTGAAGAGAAATGTTTACAAGATCGATCATCTATTAAATCATTTTCTCAACACAGCTACTTTGCCGGTTGCAACATTATTGCCATCCACATCAAAAGCAACTATAATATAAACACCGCTGTTTACAAGATTGCCATTTTCATCTCTCCCATCCCAATAACCCACGCGTCCGCCGGGAGTTGAAAATTCGCTGATCAATTTTCCCGAAACAGATAAAATTTTAATATTACAATCTCTGACAAGACCATCAACTGTAAGAAGCTGTGATTCATCAGAAATAACAAACGGATTTGGAAAAGCAAATAACTCGCCAAAACTTTCTGCCGGTTTTATTGCTGGAGTTTCAAATACAGTTAAACCGGCTTCTGTACCCACAAAAACTTTACCGGCACTTTCATCAATAGTTAGACTTACAATTTTATCGGCTAATAAAGGACTGTTTTTAGTATCAAATGCAGCAAGCAATCTGGTACCGTCGCTGTTCAGTAAAATCAATCCCTGATTTGTCCCCACCCATTTCTGATTAAGCGGATCAACAGCAATTGCATTTATTGATTGCGTTCGAACTGAAAAGACAGAGCTTATTTTAAGCTGAGGATTTGAAGAAAGAACAGTACCGGTATTTGTAATAATATTAATTCCTAAACCTGTTCCAACCCAAACATCGCCTCTTCTATCAACAACAATGTCATTTACAGTATTACTGTTCAGCCCATTCAGATTATTGATGTAGCCGGAAAAATCATCCTCAGGATTATCGTATGTTTTGTTCTCATTAAAATAAAATAATCCGGTACGTGTTGCATCAGCAGTGCTGAACCATTTAGTATCATACTGATCAATTGTGAGATTACTGTGCAATTGCAAAACTCGGCTTAGTGCGGCTGGAATTGTAAAGTAATACCAGGAGCTATCAGGTGTAAGCATAGCCAGAGTATTTCTATCTGCAGCTTCAACATTAAGTATCCACAAGTTAT
The DNA here is from genome assembly GCA_022865965.1 of Ignavibacteriaceae bacterium. GTDB lineage: Bacteria > Bacteroidota > Ignavibacteria > Ignavibacteriales > Ignavibacteriaceae > JAGXRK01. Next base: position 137 of record JALHTS010000592.1, on the reverse strand, counting down.
TTTTCGAATCGAGATCAAATCCTCCAATCAACAGAAAATTTGTGTTACCTGTATATCCAACCATATCAGTATTATTCACGTCAAAGCGAACAATCTCATCACCTCTGATTCTAATAAATCCTTGACCCCAATTACCT
>JALHTS010000591.1 GCA_022865965.1 Ignavibacteriaceae bacterium | reverse complement strand
TCATCTGTTTTAGAGAATATGACGGTTGAAATTGAAAACAAAGTTTATTTAACAGCATTTTCTTTAGCGGATAATCTTATTGAAGAAATTAAGCAAAAAGCGTTTGATGAAAATACACTTGACTTTCAGGCTATTCCACTAGATAAATTAACTGCTTCAGGTTCTTTAATGACCGAAGGCGAGATTCATCCTTACTTTGATGACATTGATGATTACAATACTTATCAAGATAGTGTTAATTTACCGCACGCAGAAGGATATAAAGTCACTTGCAGTGTTACTTATAGCACCGCAGATGGTCAGACCATTTACACTCAAAGCTTTTACAAAAAAGTCATTGTTACTGTTGAAAGTAAATATTTAAGAAGTCTACTCTATATGTCATTTATTTTTTCATTACATGCAAAGAATTAAAATATGAACGTAATGTTAGATATTTTCGGTGCCTCATTTATAGCAGGAATGCTTCTGCTTCTAATGCTGAAGTTAAATCTTTTTACTTCGCAAGCTAGCTTTTCTTCCGACAACGAATTAAGAATGCAGCAGAATGCTAAAACTCTTGCTGAAATTATGAATTACGATTTTAGAAAAATTGGTTATAATTTTGACGGAACTGCAATTTTAAGCGCCGAAGAGAAAAGAATTAAATTTGTTGCTGATTTAGAAGCACCTGATTCAACCGGGTTTGGGATTATTGATACAGTTGAATATTTTATTGCTGATCCAGGTGGAACCTCAAATCCAGATGAAATAGTTTTAATACGTGTACTGAATAATAAAGATTCAATAGCCGGTCCTTCTCTTGGACTAGTTAAATTACAATTTTCTTATGAAGATAGTGTTGGCACTATCACAACTGATTTAGAAAAAATTAAGTACATTCAAACTGAACTTTGGGTTGAGCCCGTTAATCAGGCAAATAATTTTATAACAGGTAACAAAGATTCTGTTTTTACTTATTGGGAATTTAAAATTTATCCGAGGAATATATAATGGGAAAGATGGCTTTAATAATAACAATGGGCATGTCAGTCATTATTGGATTCCTTCTTTTAAAACTGAATGCCAACTCTACAGAGGGAGTGTCTACTTCTGTAAATATGTTTGAGCAAACTCAAGCTCGGCTGATCGCCAACACAGGGGTAGAAATATATTTGGAAAAACTCTATGCCGATGAATCTTTAATTAACACTACCTCTGCTGAACAAAACCTATTTAATGGAGAGTATTTTGTAAAATTAACAGGCACTATGCCTAATGTTAGAGTTACTTCTACTGCAACATTTCAAGGAGTTAAACACGTTTCAGTTGCTGATGCTGTTTTAGATCCTATTCAGCTCCCTGTTCTGCTCGGGGGGCTGTATTTTGCAACAGCGACTCTAACTAGTACAACTTTTATAGGTAATATGAAACTTAATGGTAATAATCATGATGCGAATGGTGTTATTAAAAATGATGGCACTGGTGTAATGGGACTTTCGGTTGATACTGAAGCACAAAAAGTATTAATCGATGACTATCTTAAAACACCTTCAGCAAAGCCCGACCACTTAATTGGAAAGCTCCCGGACGGTACATTTGGTTCTCCCAGTTATGGTTTGAGTACTCCGGATATGCAAAAAGATTGGGCAGAGATTTATCAGTGGCTGGCAAATGCTGCCGATGTGACCTATTATGATAAAGATATTAATGATCAACCTTTGCTGGGAACTTTATCAAATCCCCAAATAACTCTTGTTATCAACTCTGATCCTGATCCCACACATTTTGTAACAATTAACGCTGGTACTGTTGGAGCTGGAATTTTGGTTATTCATGGCAATGTTAAATTCGCGGGCAAACTTGAATATAAAGGAATTGTACTTGCTTATAAGGAAACGAATATTGATCTTGACCCACTTGACGTTACGTCTGCTGGAACTAAC
>JALHTS010000590.1 GCA_022865965.1 Ignavibacteriaceae bacterium | reverse complement strand
AGCCTGATTTTCTTCAAGAATTTTTTTCGCCTCATCTTTAGCTTTTTCCGCTTGCTCAAGAGAATCTTTTATAGCATCTTCTCTCTGCTTAAGTGCAGTTAGAATAGGCTTCCAGGCAAATTTGCCAAGTATAAAAAGAAGAATTAAAAATGTTAATGTAGTCCAGAATGCAAGACCGGTATTAACCGATAATAGACCACCACTGCCGCCTTCTGCAGCAATTACAAGAAAGAAACTATTAGCTATCATTTCTTTTCAATATTAGATTAATAAATGAATATTACTTTGTCTTATTTACCTGCGAGAATAAAGCAGATAACCAAAGCGAAAAGAGAAATACCTTCAATAAGAGCAGCCGCGATAATCATTGACGTTCTTATCGCACCTGCAGCTTCGGGCTGTCTTCCGCTTGCATCCATTGCGGCTGCAGCTAATTTGCCAATACCTAAAGCTCCGCCAAGAATTGTTAATCCGGCACCGAGTCCTGCTGCTAAACTTGCTAATTCCATTAACTACCTCCTGAATAAATATTTTACTGTTTAATTTGTTTTTGTTTAATGTTCCTGATGAACTGCCATTCCAATAAATAATGATGACAGCATTGTGAATATGTAAGCCTGTAATAAGGCTACTAAAATTTCAAGTCCATAAATAAATAATGCCATTCCAATTGAAACCGGTGATATAAAATAACTTTGCATCACAAAAATCAAACTTATAAGTGCATAAATAACAATATGTCCGGCAGTTAAATTTGCAAAAAGACGTATAGCTAATGCAAAGGGTTTTGTAAATAATCCTAAAACTTCAACAACTATCATAATCGGTAACAGAAAAACCGGAACACCGTGTGGAATTAATCCTTTGAAGTATCCGAAGAAACCATTGTGCCTAATTCCACCAATCTGAACAACTAAAAATGAAAAAATTGCTAACACGGCAGTAACAGTAATGTTGCTCGTAAATGTAGCTGAAAAAGGAATAAGTCCGAGAAAATTTCCAAAGAGAATAAAAAAGAAGGCAGTCAACAAATAAGGAAGGAAACCTTCGTATCCCTTTCCAATTGTTGGTTTCGCAATTTCGTCTCTAACAAAAATTATAAACACTTCCCAAAAGTTTGTTGATCCTTTAGGAACTAGAGATTTTTTATATGATTTAGCTACATTGAAAAATATAAGTGCTAACAAAATAGCACCAAACCACATTACAATAACGTGCCTTGTAATTGATATATCAATTCCGAATAATTCTATTTGTGGAAGATAAATCTTTCCGAATGGAGAGAAATCGAGATAATTTCCATCCATAACATGATGCATTATCCAGTCACTGCTTAAATCTGAATTAGAAGGAGCAGCTACTGAATCTGCAATTTGAGAAGTAGCAAGAGAATCTATCGGGGACATTATTATTTACGTATTCGGTTTCTTACCGGATAAATTTATGATTTCTACAGTTAAAAAATAGATATATGAAATAAAGATAACAAAGATAAAAGAATACGTACTAACATTCAAGAATTGGAGCACCAGGATTATCAGGATTAAGGTGAGAAACATCCGAAAAACCATTCCCCCTAAAACCAGTATTAAAAAGGACTTATCGGATTTTTGAAGACCAGTTTCATTTAAGAAATGACCTGCAATGAAGTTGAGGAGAGGTATCATAAAACCCCAAAAGAGAGAGTCAAACAGGGCGGGAATAATATTGGTTTTTAATCTAAATACAAGCAGAACAATAATTACAATTACAAATGGTAAAATGGAGAAGAGAAAAGTTCTATTTTTTATCATTTTTTACTTTTCTCTTCTCAATATTGTTTGCTGTCCGTATCAAATTATACATACCTGCGCCAATACCCAAAATAGCACAGATTATTGTAAAAATGTATTTCAACCCCAGCTTGCCGTCGAGCCAATCGCCCAGTAATACCATAAGTACAATTGTTGCTGCAAGCTGAAGCCCGAGTCCCATATAAGGAGCCGCTTCACTTAAAGTTTTATTAAAGCTCCCGTATTTATCGGGATCAATTTTCATTTTTTAAGAAGGATTCAAAGAAGCTGGTTTGTCGGGTCTTTTACTTTCACCCATTGAACTTCTGCCTTCGAATATAGCTCCTGCTTCAACAACAAGAATTTTTGTAATTAAATCACCTTTGAGAAATGATTTATTTTCCAGAGTTACTTTATCTTTAGCGTTAACAACACCCTCAACTTTACCGCCAATAGTAACTGAATCTGCATGTAAATCACCTTGAATATTACCGGACTCACCTACATTCAAGTTTCCTTTTGCCTCCACGTTCCCTTTAACTATACCGTCAATTCTAACGTTACCATTGCTTGTTAACTTTCCTTCTATGATAACGCTGCTGCTGATAATTGTTACTTCTTCCATGGTTGTATTCCCGTTTGTTTTAGATTTCATTTATTTCTCCTAAAAATTTAATAAAACTTTTCTTGGATCTATTGGGTTACCGTCTTTCCATATTTCAAAATGAAGATGAGGGCCTGATGTATCAGTTCCAGAATTTCCACTTAATGCAATCAATTCTCCCTGCTTAACAGTTTCTCCTTCTTTCTTAACTAAAAGACTGCAATGCTTATATTTTGAAACATAGCCGTGTGCATGATTTATTATTATTATAAAACCATGCTGCGGAGTAAAATTAGCAAAGACTATGTATCCACCGGCAGAAGCATAAACAGGTGTATTTTCTTTAGCGACAAAATCTAATCCTTTATGTCCCTGATCAGGTTTGTAATCTCTACTGATAAATCCTTTAATCGGCTGAATAAAATATAAATCATCTGACTGAGTTTGACTGAAATATTTATCAATTAATTTTTGGAACACAATAAGAATATTACCTTCGGCAGGAATTTTCTTTTTTGTATCGGTAACTTTACCTGATTTTTTGATGTTCTTTAGAAGTGTTGAATCACCAAGTTGAATAGCTTTTTTAAGGTTAACATTTGTTGATTTTAAACTTTCAACTTCTTTCATCAAATAAATTATTTTATGGCTTAACTCTTCATACTGTTGTTCTTCAATTGTTGTTTTCTTCAACCAGGAAGGCAGGAATATTCTTTCGAGGGGCGTTACATATATAAAATAAAAACCGAACAAACCGATAAGGAAAGTGTAAAGAATTAAATACATAAGTATTTTTTTACCGTTAAACCTGAATGATTTTGCGCCGGCGCTTTTTCCTTCCTGAAAAATAATTACTGAAAAGTTTTCTAATGATTTAAAGTAACTGAGCTTCATTTATACCGACTCCAACTTTCTCTGCAAGTAATCAAGCTTAAATTTACCTTCTCTTATTAACTCCATATTCTCTTTGCTTAAATCAATAACAGTCGAAGCTTCAAAATAAGATTTCGTTTCACTGTAAAATATAGCATCAACCTCATTTCCAAATTCTTCAATTATAAGAGAAGGTTCGGTAATTGGCGGATTTCCCGTTCGGTTTACGCTAGTTGAAATAAGAGGCATTTTAAGTTCTGTCAAAAGTTTTAGACAAAATCTGTTGTTGGGAACTCTAAATGCACCTGTTTCAGCTTTTAATATTTCACGTGTTTTTGTATTCAAATTCAGAACCGCTGAAATTGGATTTGGCCAAATAGAAAGTAAAAAATCAATATGGTTTTCAGACTTTAAGTCTACATAATGTTGCAAAAGTTCAACATTCGGAATAAGAAAAATATATCTTCTCCATTCATTCCGGCCTTTTACTTTACCTATTTTTAGTAGTGCATCTTCATTAAACGGGTTTGCGCCAAAACCATAGATAGTATCTGTTGGATAAATGAATATACCGCCGCTGAGAAATATTTCTTTTGCCAGATTTACGGCTTTATTAAGATTTTTGTCAATATTGACAATTAAAGATTTAGAATTTAAAGTCATTTCAATAAATTAATTTTTAATCTTTTTAATAATTGTTTCCGGTATTAGTTTTTTCCCGCAATCAAAAGTTTTGATCGGACATTCATCAAATCCGTGAATTCCACAAGGCTTGCAATATAAATCATCTACACTTAAATAACCGCTCAATTTATTATACGGATAAAACCCAAATTCGGGAACTGTTGAACAATATAATGTAAGAACTTTAATATCAGCACTAATTCCAAGATGCGTTGGTGCACTATCATTAGTAATCAGTAACGATGCGTGTTTTATTAATTCAATGCTTTCAACTAAACTAAATAAACCTGTTGAGTCAAAAACATTTTCTTTAAAATTTTCTTTTATTTTAAAAGTAATTTCCTTGTCATTATCGCCGCCAATTAATAAGACTTGTTTGCCTTCCTTAACAAGAGAACTAATTACTTCAATAAAGTACTCAATCGGGTATCTTTTTGTTGCCCAAACACTTCCGGGACTAACCGCGACAAAACCATTTGTTATTTTATTGGTTTCAAAATAGTCATTTACTTTGAATTTTGCTGATTCAGAAGCTTTAATTTTTGGAAGTATTTTCCAATTATCTTCAGAATATTTATAACCTATAAGATCGAAATTGCGCTGAACTTCATGTAGGCTGGTATTATATTCAATAATATTTTTATATACATACTTAAGTGAGGAATTAGAAAAGCCATAAGTTTCTCTAACACCTGATAACATAATTATAATTGCTGTTCTGAAGGAACGGTGAGGTGAATATATCCTGCTATAATTTCGTCTTTTAATTTCATTACTAAATGATTTTAATCCCCTAAAAGATTTATGCTTTCCTCGTTTTTCCAATAATAAAACTTCATTAACAAAAGGAGAAGAATTAAATATTTCTGAAGTTGACGGAATAGAAACAACATCAATTATTGAGCTGTTTTTCATCTCTTTCAGTTTCTCAATCATCGGCAGAGTTAAAACAGCATCTCCAATAAAAGCAGTTTGTATAACTAGAATTTTTTCCATTTCAGTTT
>JALHTS010000589.1 GCA_022865965.1 Ignavibacteriaceae bacterium | reverse complement strand
TTTTCTGTATTCATCGAGAGTTGTAGCGCCAATGCACTGAATCTCGCCGCGTGAAAGAGCAGGTTTGAACATATTAGAAGCATCAAGTGAACCGGATGCTCCTCCGGCACCAACTATAGTATGTAGCTCATCTATAAAAAGGATTACATCTTCAGCTTTTTCAAGTTCATTCATTAAAGCTTTCATTCTTTCTTCAAACTGACCGCGGTATTTTGTTCCTGCGACAAGTCCGGCAAGATCAAGAGTAACAACTCTTTTATCCTGCAAAGTCCTCGGTACTTTTTTCTGAACAATTCTCAAAGCAAGTCCTTCGGCAATTGCAGTTTTACCTACACCCGGTTCACCGATGAGTACAGGATTATTCTTTTTTCTTCTGCTAAGAATTTGAGCAACTCGTTCAATTTCTTTTTCTCTTCCGACAACCGGATCAAGCTTATCTTCCACTGCTAGCTTGGTAAGATCTCTTCCGAAATTATCCAGAACTGGTGTTTTTGTTTTATCCGTTTTTTTATCAAAAAGCGGAGGTCTTTGCGCATTAGGATCTTTAGGATTTTTGCTGCTCAGCATTGCATTAAGTTCATTTCGTGCTGCATCGTAGCTTACATTAAATTGATGTAGTATCTGAGTTGCGATATTATCTTCATCTCTTAACAAAGACAGAAGAAGATGTTCTGTACCGATAACATCTGCTTTATAAATTTTAGATTCAATCTGAGTTATCTTTAAAACTTTTTCAGCCTGTTTAGTAAGAGGAATATTTCCAATAGTTAAAGTTCCACCGGAAGTTCTCACAGTATCTTCAATAGCTTTTTTAAGCTTTATCAAATCGCAATCAAGATTGCGTAAAATTCTTACTGCAACTCCCTGCCCTTCACGAATAATTCCAAGCAGTAAATGCTCGGTTCCTATATAATCGTGCCCGAGCCGGAGAGCTTCTTCTCTGCTTAACCTAATTACATCCTGCAATCTATCTGAAAAATTTCCGTCCATTTTCATCCTTTTTCATTTATAACTGATAATGAAACAAAATATGGCTTTTTTTCGTTTCTCACAGCGGAAATATATAATAAGCTGATTCGGCAATCAAGACAGTGGATATTATGTGAAATGCCGATTTGCTCTGTTAATTATAAAATACCCAACTATAATGCCATAAAAGAACAGATAAATTTTTCAAAATTTTGATAGATAATACTTTATTACTCCTACTGCACGTCAAATTCTCTATCATAATGTCATAGATTAGCCTAAATTTGTAAAAAGAAATGACAAATAATCAATTTCAATTAACACTTAGTGTTTAATTTCAAGTAAAATTTCTTTAGACTTACAAACAAAATTCATTCATTTTTTAGGAGAATATTGATGGAAGCCTTAACCGGACTCTCATTAGTTTTAATAATTGTTGTAGTACTTTTTCTTATCGTAGTGCTTTACTATGTTCCGCTAGGATTATTCATTACAGCATATTTTTCGGGTGTAAAAGTAAAAATATTCCGTGACCTTGTAGGAATGCGTCTTAGGAAAGTACCTCCTGTAGTTATAGTCAGAAGCATGATTACAGCAACAAAAGCTGGTTTAACAATTGACCAGCAAAATCTTGAAGCACACTACCTGGCTGGCGGAAATGTAATAAAAGTGATTAACGCTTTGGTATCGGCAGATAAAGCAAACATTAATCTTACATTTGAACGTGCTACTGCAATTGATCTTGCAGGAAGAGATGTTCTCGAGGCAGTTAAGATGTCTGTGTTGCCAAAAGTAATTGAAACACCATTGGTTGCCGCAGTTGCAAAAGATGGTATTCAGCTAAAAGCAATTGCTAGAATTACAGTCCGTGCAAACATTGAAAGATTAGTCGGTGGTGCGGGTGAAGCAACCATTCTTGCAAGAGTTGGAGAAGGTATTGTATCCACAATCGGTTCTGCTGGAACTCATAAGCAGGTACTTGAAAATCCTGATTCAATTTCTAAAAGCGTTCTTGCAAAAGGTTTAGATTCCGGTACAGCATTTGAAATTCTTTCAATAGATATTGCCGATGTTGATATCGGTCAAAATATTGGAGCTATTCTTCAGACAGATCAGGCAGAAGCAGACCTTAAAGTTGCACGTGCAAAAGCAGAAGAAAGACGCGCCGCTGCAGTTGCTCTTGAGCAGGAAATGATTGCAGAAGTTGCAAGACAAAGAGCGAGAGTGGTTGAAGCTGAAGCTGAAATTCCAAAAGCTATGGCTGATGCATTCAGAAGCGGAAGACTCGGAGTGTTTGATTATTACAATTTGAAAAATATTCAGGCTGATACCGAAATGCGCGACTCAATAGCAAAACCTGACGATAAGAAGAAAGGTAACGATGGATAATATTTTTGAAATACTTATCTATCTTTTCATAATAGTTACTTTCTTAAGTTCTATCTTCAAGAAGAAGAAACCTAAGCCTCAGAAACCGGAGTCTCAGGTTCCTCAGCAGCGTGAAGAAGTTGACGTATCTTATTCACCTGAGATGGAGATAGAAACAAGCACTACTAAATCTTCATCAACAGATGAATATGATGTGCTGAAAGAGTTAGAACAGTTTTTCAAAGTAGGTGAACCTAAACCAAAACCACTTCCTCAGCAAATTGACGTTGAACAAAAGAAAAAAACTGCTGAGGAATCCTGGCGAAGCAAAACAAAATCTGAACACATGTATGAAGATATCTGGGAGAAGAAAAGAAGGAACATTGCTTCAAAAAAGAAAGAGTTCGATTCATTAACTTTCAGTAAGGCATCAAAGTTTGAGGAACTGCTTAAGGAGAAGAAAGTATGTCCGTCTATATTTCAGAGAAATATTAAGGAAAAAATTATGCGGCCTGCTTCGCTGAAAAAGTATATTATAATTTCAGAAATACTTGGAAAGCCTAAAGCTCTGAAACACAGATGAATCAGAAAAAATATGTTCTGAAAAGATTCAAACAT
>JALHTS010000588.1 GCA_022865965.1 Ignavibacteriaceae bacterium | reverse complement strand
TATGCTGCAAGGAAGAAATCCCGATTGGGTTAAACTACCATTCTTCGCAAAGTATGATGAAAATGTCAAATGGCTTAACGATCTTAAACCAGCATTCGGTGAAGAAAAGTTTTTCTATAAAGATGAATTGGATATGATCATTAAATCAAGGCACGGACAAATGTTCTTCGATACGAATTCAGAAGAAAGTTTTATACAGCACGCTTCTGAAGATTGGGATGGATAGGATTATTTGTATCACAGAATTTATTCAGTGAAGTACAAAGACCATATTCAATTAGTAAAAGACACTGTCTCGTAAGTGTTATTCCGAACTTGTTTCGGAATCTCTCATCACTATTTCAAACTAGAAAGAGAACCTGAAACCAGTTCAGGTTGACAAAATCTGGCTTATTAAACAGCCTCTACATTTATTATTCAAACAATTCAAGCGGAAAAACTCCTTCAAGTGCAAGGAGTTTTTCTTTTACATCAATTCCAGCAGCATAACCTGTTAGACTTCCATTTGCGCCTATTACACGATGACAGGGAATAATAATAGGAATTAGATTTGCGCCATTTGCTCTCCCTACAGCGCGTACTGATTTTACATCTCCAATTTTTAGTGCGATCTCTTTGTAGGTTTTCGTTTTACCAAAAGGAATTTTACTTACTTCTTTCCAAACTTTTTTCTGAAACTCAGTCCCTTTAAGATTTAATGGCACATCAAACTTTTTTCGACCTCCATCAAAATATTCTCTCAACTGCTCAAACACATTGAATAGGTATGGATCATCTGGTTGAAGTTTGGTTGCTTTTCCTTTAAATGCGTAAGGTGTTTTAGGGTTGATATGAATTTGCTCTATTCCTTCTGATGAAGCTACAACAGCTATCTTAAGCTTTGAAATGTTTTCTATTGCGTAGTAAAAATTTTCGGACATTTTCCAATGAAGTGAAATTGTGAATCGAAAATATGAAAAGAATTCTTAAGATGAAACGATAAGAGAGAAAATAAAAAAGGCGACTCTTACGAATCGCCTTAAAGTAATTATTTAAATTTAATATTTGATGTTCGTTATTCACTTCCATTAACGAATAACGAATAACGATTAACGATTTTAGATTTGCGAAGTTTTTCTATGCTGCCACAACCGTAATAGCCGGATTTATATCTCTTCTCAACAATCCTTCTATTGCCATCAAAGTTCCGCTTATTGCACTTGGACAACTTCCACAAGCACCTTGATACCTGATTCTTACCGTTAAACCATCAACGCCAAGAACTTCAAGTCCACCACCATCGCCTGCAAGTGCGGGTCTTACTTTCTGATCTAATAGTTCATTTACTTTTTTGATCAACTCATTGTTGCTTTCTTCAGAAACTGCAATTTCTTTTTCAGCAGGAATAAGTTCTGGGTTAAAATCCTTTAAAAAAATAATAAACGGTCTTTGAATCTGTCCCCAGTTTGCCTCAGTTGATTTTTCAATCGTTACAAACTTATCCATATAGAAAACAGAAACAACACCATCAATATCAAAAATACCTTTTGCAAAAAGATCATTCTGTGCAGATTGTTTATCCGGATATTGTCTTGTTTCTACAATCAGTAATTTTTTATTAAGTATAAATTTTAATGCGTGTGGATTTGGAGTTAAATCAACATCTTCTACCATCAACATATCGTACCTCTGATAATTATTGTTATTGCAAAAATAAACTTTGCTTTTTTGCTCTGCAAGTCAGTTTGAAGCAGCAACAATCAAATTTCGTTAGGAATTCCACATTGTTTATTTTTAGCACAAATATTAACAGAAATAAGATTTATGAGACAGATTTTAATAGTTTTTACGGGCGGTACATTTTCAATGAAAATTGATGATAAAACCGGCGGTGCTGTTCCGCATTTTTCGGGAAATGAACTAATGCAAATGATTCCCGATGCATTCAGGTTAGCTGAAATTGAGACTTTTGATTTCGGAAAATATCCCGGTCCGCACGTTACTCCGGAACTTATGTTGAAACTTTCAAAAAAGATAAAAGAGATTCTATCAAACAAAAGTTACGACGGAGTAATTGTAACTCACGGAACAGATACTCTTGAGGAGACAGCTTATCTTCTGGATCTCACAATCAAAACTGAAATTCCTATTGTGGTGATTGGCTCAATGAAAAACAGTTCCGAACCTGATTGGGATGGTCCGAGAAATCTGCTTGATGCAATTCACATTTGTTTAAATGAAAATTCAAAAAATCTTGGTGTGCTGGTTTGTCTTAACGGAGAAATAAATGCTGCAAGCGAAGTGACAAAAATTTATTCGGATTCAGTAGATACTTTTCAGAGTTT
>JALHTS010000587.1 GCA_022865965.1 Ignavibacteriaceae bacterium | reverse complement strand
GTGTCCGAAACTCAACTTCGGACATATCAAATGCTAAATCTTAATTTAAACTACGAGAATTTCTCCGTTAGATCTTACCTTAACCTTGAACACGATTTTATAAAAGAAATAATTGATGACCCGAGATTAAGATTTTATAATCTTTATTTTGAAGCTAGAAATATCATGGACATAGCAACGTTCAAGCTAGGGAGACAACCATTATTTAATAGCGTTGCAGGTGGAATCTACGACGGTGCGTCACTTGTCCTTCGTAAATGGGATGTTCAGCTTTCCGGTTTTTACGGAGCAAATGTTCCTGCTTATCAAAAATTAGAACTTATTGAGAACTGGGAAGATAATTACATCCTCGGTGGTAAGTTAAGCACTACCGCTCTTGAAGATTTCAGATTTGCTGTAGGTTATATTAGCAAGAACTTTAAACCAATAAGTTATGATACGCTAAGGTTAGGTACAGATTTAAACCCAATACCATATCATATAGAAAATAATTCATCCCAATACGAATTCCTCACCGGCGAAGCTTCATACTTTATGAAAAATCTTGTTTCTGTTGATACACGTTATGATTATGATCTTAATTTTAATCAGACGTCTAAATTTGAAATTGATGCCCGCTATGAACAAATTGATGATCTCGGATTAAACGTTTATTATAATTACCGCGAGCCAAGAATAAGATATAATTCAATATTCTCTGTATTTGATTATGGCAACACACAGGAAATTGAGTTCGGCGGTGACTATCGTATTGATCAAAACTTTACAGTTATAGGAAAATTTGGCTATGTAACTTATAAAGATGACAATTCAAGCAGATTAGGTTTAGGGCTTGCTACAGGATATGGAACAATTAACTACCGGAAAACTTTTGGATATGCTGGCGAAATGGATGCACTCTCACTTTATTCTGCATATACATTCTTTGATGGTTTGCTGACACCTTCTCTCGGCATTTCATTTACCAACTATAAGCTTTCCAAAGATAGTGAAGTAAATGAGCTAACTGCTTTCTTAGCCGGTGTGAATTTTAGACCTTATAGAATGCTATCGTTTGATGTGCAAGCTCAGTATATGAACAATAAAATTTATAAAAATGATTTAAGGTTTTTATTTAAGTTAAATCATTGGTTCAATCTTAATTTATAGTGAATACAGTATTATGAAGATAAAACAGTTTTATATTCTAATTTTAATTGCATCAGTTATTGTGCTTTTGCTTTCGGCATTTAATTCTTCCCAGGTTAGTGATGAAAAACCGAGAAATGAAGGCATAATAAAATTCTCCCATCAACTGCATGCAGATCTTGATGAGTGTCAGAATTGTCATTCAGCAGTATCTGAAGCAGCTAGTATTAGCGATAGGTTATTTCCAAACCACGAGAATTGTGCAAGCTGTCATGAGGTTGATAACGATGATGAATGTAATACCTGCCATTATGATGAGAATTACGAACCTCTTATTCAGAAAAAAGCTGAATTGATTTTTGATCATAGCTTCCACATGAAAAATTCATCAATGCAGTGCACAGACTGTCATCAGGGCTTAACAGAAGTTGATTACAGTTGGCAGACTAGTGGAGTTAATCCTCCGATGGAACAATGTTACTCATGTCATAACGATTTAACAGTTGCGTCCAATGCTTGCGAATCCTGTCATATCTCCACGGCTAATCTTCTACCGCAGGATCATAAAATAGTTAGTTTCATGCGAACTCATAAATTCTCAGCATCAGCTTCTGAAGCTAACTGTATGATGTGCCACGATAATCAGAGCTGCAGCGATTGTCACGTAGCAACAACCGGAATCACAGAAAACAATCTGCCTGATAATTTTTATCAGCCCTATTATCCGAGTAACTTTATTGACGGTGTAAAACAGCAGGCAATAACCAGGGTCCACGATTTGAATTATCGTTTTACACACGGTATGGAATCTAAAGGTAAAACGAGTGAATGTCAGAGTTGCCATCAGGTTGAAACTTTCTGTGCATCGTGCCATTTTTCTGAAGGTACAGGCGATTATGCATTAGGCGGAATATTACCTGCGTCACACCTGAAGACAACCTTTAAGACCATAGGTGTTGGTACAGGTGGTGGGGATCATGGAACCCTTGCAAGAAGAGATATTGAAAGATGTGCCTCCTGCCATGATGTCAACGGTGCCGATCCTACTTGTATTACTTGTCATCTTGACAGCGATGGTGTTAAAGGAACAAATCCTAAAACTCACACTCGCGGTTTTATGAAGGATGAAAAAGGTGACTGGCATGACAGTATGGGATCAGTTTGTTATAACTGCCATACAAGCGCTACACCGCAGTCTCTGACAACAGCGGGATTCTGTAATTATTGTCACGGTAT
>JALHTS010000586.1 GCA_022865965.1 Ignavibacteriaceae bacterium | reverse complement strand
TTGGTTTTTAGTAAACCACGACTTAAGTCGTGGGCTACATAAGAATAATCAAATCATTAACCGTTTTAACGGTTTACCAAAACAAATGATCAATTGAATTATCTAAAAATTGATATATCTTTTAGATTGTTAAATAGAAAAAACATTTGTGCTGCATTTTCTAAAACAATTTCACAGTCTGAATTTGATTTACTTTTAATATTTAGAATAGAAAAATCTGTGCTGCTAAATTTAATTTCCAAATCGTTTGATTCATATAACCAAGCATCTTCTAACAGCGATAGTTTTTCTATCTGGTCATTCGTTTTGTATTCAATTTTATTTCCGCTAATAAAATAACCACAATCTTCACTGGCAAAGCTGTTCTCGCTTAAGTGAAATCGCGGTTTAGTCTTGTACGGTGCACCATTAGTTGGACAAAATGTATTACAATTACCGCACTCATTGCAAAAATCAGCAATATTTATTATCTGAACCGATTGAGTAATATTCAGATAATCTGATACATCTGATTTTATTTTATTCTTCGATTTTATAATTCTATGAATTGGAATTTTACTTTCTTCAGCCGAAAAAGACATATTAGATAGATTTGGACATACGCCAACACAAATGTTACAAACATCATCACAGAATAAACATCTTTTTGCATCTGTAATTGCTGAAGCATCATCCAGAACAGGATGAACAAGGTTGAAGTTTTTTCGATCACTAAATTTCATTTCTGGCATACTTGGACCAAATTCCCGAAATGATTGCTTACTTAAATACTCAGCTTCTGTTAACCTAAGATTATTATTTTTGTTAGAAGAAATTTTCCCATAATCTGTTTTTACAATTATTGTTTCCGCAACTTTTTTCCCATCTGCTATTGCATTAATTAGTGAATCAGCTCCTCTGACAGCATCACCGCCAGCATAAACATTGGGAAGCTGAGTCTCGTTTGTTTTTGGATTAACAATAAATTCATCAAAGAAATCTAAATCAATTTCCTGGCCGATTGCAGTAATTATGCTGTCAAACTTTAAATCAAATTCAGAGCCTTGAATTTGAACTGGTTTTGGTCTTCCACTCTTATCAGGAGACTTTAATTCCATCTTTATACATTTTAGAAGAAGTGATTTATCATCAAGCTGTTGAATTGACTCCGGTGCTGTTAATTCCAAAATATTAATTCCCTCATCAAGCAACGCATGAATTTCTTCCTGATCTGCAGGCATTTCTTTTTTTGTACGTCTGTAAATAACAGTTACATTGCCGTTGCCACATAATCTATTTGCAGTTCTGGCAGCATCGATTGCTGAATTACCACCTCCGATAACCGCAATCGTTTCACCAAGATTTAATTTTTCATTCCTGCGTACTTTTGAGAGAAAGCCCAATTGATCAATTACGTTGGGAAGATTTTCACCATCAATATTTAGCTTTTTATTTTTTTGTGCACCAACAGCTATATAGATAAAATCACATTCATCTCTTAACTGATTAAAAAAAGTTTTTGTGACTTTATAATTAAAGTAGAAATTAACACCTAATGATTTTATCAGTTCAATATCAGCATTTATACTTTGTGCACTCAAACGAAAGATCGGGATTGAATCGGAAGCCATTCCGCCTGCAAAAGATTTACTCTCATAAACATTAACCTGAAATCCTTCAAGAGCTAAAAAGTACGCGGCAGATAAACCGGAAGGACCTGCTCCCATAACCGCAATTTTTGAATTCTTTCTTTTTTCATAATTGGGTTTGTATGAACCATCAAATTTTTCAGAAATGAATCTTTTAATTCCTCTGATAAGTAGCGGATTATCGTAATTAATTCTTGTACATTTTGCCTGGCATAAATGATCACACACATTCCCGGTGATGTTTGGAAGGGGGTTATCTTTTAATATCACTTCGTAAGCTTTTTCAAACTCGCCAATCGATGTGTAATACATATAATCAGGCACGTTCTGATCTACTGCACAGGCTTCAATACACGGAGCGTGAATACAATTATACTGAGTAAGTTCACGCTTAGTTTTAATATTCACATATGGGAAAGAAGATTTTTTGTACGCTTTATTGTCAACTACTTGTGAAGCATACAAAGTTAAATTATTTAAAGCGGCAGCAAATACGTTTTTATTTTTATTGTTTTTATTTATTATAAATTTATCAATAGAGTTTGCATTATTTTCATTAAAGCTTTTTCTTATTTCATCCAGATACTGAGTCAAACGTAAGTATCCACCGGGCTTAAGTAAATCTGAGCAAATGGTTATTGGTTTTAAATTACAAGCAAGCGTATCCGATACATTGAACGCATCAATTCCTGCTGAGAATGATATATCAAGTTTTCCGCCAAAATCTTTTTGCAGCTTTTGAGCAAGGTTTATACTTATCGGATGAAGTGCTCGTCCGCTCGTATAAATCATTTTTTCACTATTCGGCAGCCAATTTGTTTTATTAAGAGATTCAAGAGTGTTTGTAAGTTTTAAGCTAAATTTAACTCCCGTTTTGTTTGCCAATTCATCGAGATGCTGAATCATCTTGATTGCATCTTCATATTTCAAGTCGTGTTCAAATGCTTCATCAGGAACAATAATATCATATCCTAGGTGATCATTCAAAATATGCCGTAGCTTTTCTGGACCTAAAAGAGTTGGATTTAATTTTATCGTTGTATGAAGTTTTCGTTCTTCAATTAAATAAGCACCAATTTTTGAAATCTCATCAGGCGGACAGCCATGCATAGTGGAGAGTGTAACATTATCAGATATTCTTTCAGGTATTTTAATATCTCTAATCTGTGGATATAAAGATGAAAGAGATTGTATCTTTTCTTCCAATTCCGGTTTACAATTATTCATCTTATCAAAAAACCACTGTACATTCGGATTCATTATGCCCTTATAATCGTAACCAACACTCATATTAAAAATGAAACCGTTTTCTTTTGTATCCCATCCAAATTTATGTTTCAACAAGTGAATAATTATCCATGCGTTTAAATATTCATCAAAGGATTCTTGAATTTTCAGTTCTTGAGACCATTCGCAATTGTAACCTTCATCCTCCATATCAATACAAGGTTTTGTAACGTGAATTTCATCAAGCGTCTGAATGGTTTTTAATTCAATGTACCTTGCCCCGCAAAGCCATGATAAAATGATATTTTGTGAAAGCTGTGTATGCGGACCGGCAGCAACACCAATCGGTGTTTCAAGAAGTTGCCCATAACTTTTCATTCTGAAAGGATCGGATTCTTTCGGAATAAAAAATAAGCTTTTATAAATCCCAAAAATCTTTCCTTCTTTTTCTTCGTTCAGAATCCATCTCAATAATCGTTCTAAAGATAGTGTATAAAGTCTATCACTCATTTATAGTCAAGTATTTTTTACTTTAATAATTTCGGCGGCAATGCTGATTGCAATTTCAGCAGGAGTCTCAGCTTCTATTTCCATTCCTATTGGTGCATGTATTTTCTTAAATAGGTTGGTATCAAATCCTGCATCGGACAGAGTACTAAATATTCTATTAATCTTGGACTTGCTGCCCATCATACCAATATATTTTAAATTTTTATTAATTATAGTTTTTAGAACAATTGCATCAGAATCGTGCTCTGATGTTACGATAACAGCATAGGACTTGATTCCTTCTACAATATAATCTGCAATATCCGAATATGGGATGTGTAATTTTTTATCTGCATAAGTATTATTCTTCATTGTAAAAACATCTTCACGAGGATCTATGTTGACTATGTAAAAATCTAAAGTTGACATAACTTTTGAAATTGCCAGACCTACATGTCCTCCACCAATGATATATATTGTATCCGGATATCCGATGTTCTCCTCAAATTGCCAATCATTATCTGAAACAAAATTCCAGATGATCTGTTCTTCATTTATATTTTTTTGTTTAATCGAAAAATTACTTGGTGTGATTACCAATAAACCAGTCTCTAAGTTTTGAAAATGATTGAGAATGCTTTCTACAACTTCTAAATTATTCTTATATAAAGATTTAATAATTACAGTTTGAGTTCCTCCGCATAATAAACCAGATTTATCTTTTTCACCAGCATTTGTGTGATGAAGTTTTCTGGCAATTGTAATAGACTCATTTTTATTGAGTAGTGATCTTGATTCATTTATCAGATCACTTTCCATTATTCCGCCGCCAATTGTCCCAAATATTGATCCATCTTTTGCAATAGCAATTTTAAATCCGGCTCTACCTGGCGATGATTTTGTAGTCTCTGCAACAACTATAAAAATTACCGGTATATTGCTAACAAGCTTATTAACGATAAATGACCAAAGCTGAGTTTCCTTCACGTGAGTCCTGTTCTTCTGTGTCTATCTAAAATCAAAAATATTTAATTAATATCTGAATAAAGTCCGAGTAGGACTTTCTCAGGCGTAAGTGGTGCACTGATTACGAATTCATTATTCGGTCTGCAAGCCTTCATTGCATTAATTATTGCAAAGTAAGCGCCTATACCATACATCAATGGAGGCTCTCCAATAGCTTTTGAATTAAACGGTCCGTATTGATTTTCAGAGTCTTCTAAAAAGCATACTTCAATTTCTTTTGGAACGGAATAGATATCAGGAATTTTATATGTCGATAGACTATTTGATAATAATTTTCCTTCGTTAGAGTGACTCACTTCTTCAAGGGTTAGCCAGCCAATTCCTTGCGCAATTCCTCCTTCAACCTGACCAATATCAATAACAGGATTGAGGCTTTTTCCAAAATCGTGAACAACTTTTACAGAGTCGATTGTATAATTTCCACGTAAACAGTCAACTGTAGCTGTTGTAATTCCGGTTCCATAAACGTGATACGCAAAAGGACTACCGGTATTTGTTGTCTTGTCGAAATAAATTTCTGGTGTAGCATAATATGCATGCGAAGAAAGACTTACTCTCTTCTGGTAAGCTATTCTGACAAGATCAGTCCATACCAAATCGGTCTTTACTTCCTTGTGAAAAATATGTTCATTACTAATTTTAATTCCTGCGACATCTGTAATATTTAGTTCCTGAGCGGCTACCTTTAACAATCTGTCCAAAATATCTTTACTAGCAATAATAGCAGCATTGCCATTTAAGTCTGCACCGCTGCTTGCAGCTGTTGGTGATGTATTTGCAATTCTTGTTGTATTGGTAGTTTCGATTTTAATTCTATCCGGATCAATTGATAGTGTTTTTGATACCGCCAATTTTATTTTTTCATTAACACCTTGTCCCATTTCAATTGCAGCAGTACTCACACCAACACTTCCATCAGTATAAACATGAATCAACGAGCTTGCCTGATTAAGAAATGAATTTGTGAATGAAATGCCAAAGCAGATTGGCATTATTGCAAATCCTTTTTTGAATTGCGAATTTACTTTATTAAAATCCTCTACTTCTTTTTTCACTTTTTCAATTTGATATAATTCATCAGCTTTATTCCAACAGTTCTCAGCTTGACAATTTTTTGCTTCTTGTCCATAATAAAAAATGTTGCCATCTTTGAACAAATTTTTCCTTTGAATCTCAGACGCATCAATTCCCATTTTTTCAGCAGCTTTATAAATAGCAGCTTCAATAACGAATTTACCTTGCGGACCGCCAAACCCACGGAATGCCGTATTTGGAGGCAGATTTGTTTTACAACTTATTCCGGTTGCTTTTACATTAGGTATGTAATATGAATTGGTTGCATGAAATAAAGTTCTATCCAGAATGGCTGGAGAAAGATCAGCGAATGCACCTGCATTTTGAAAATAAGTTGCTTCGAATGCTAATATTTTTCCATCGGATGTTAAACCGATTTTATAGTCTGATGAATAGGGATGACGCTTACCTGTCATTCTTATATCATCCATCCGGTTGAGTACAAGTTTTACAGGTTTACTTAACTTATGCGCAGCAAGTGCCGCCATAACAGCCCAGTGTGTTGCCTGGTCTTCTTTACCACCAAACGCTCCGCCTAATCTTAAAACATCCACTTCGATGTTATTCATTTCCACACCAAGAACTCTGGCAGCGGTTCGTTGCACTGCAGTCGGGCTTTGTGTTGAAGATATTAGTTTTATTTTCCCACCTTCTTCGGGAATTGCAACAGAGCCCTGAGTTTCAAGATAAAGATGTTCCTGACCACCGCTTTCAACTTTGCCTTCTATAATCACACCACACTTATCCCAGGCTGCATCAACATTTCCAAAAGAAAATGTGCGAGGAGGCATTATTAATTTACCTTGTTCAAATGCTTCACGGGGATCATAAACGGCAGGAAGTTTTTCGTAATCAATCTTAATATTTTTAACTGCTTTTATTGCAGTCCCATAAGAATCAGCTACAACAATTCCTATTGGTTCTCCAACAAACTGAACTTCATTTTCTGCAAAAAGGGTTTCATCAGGAATGATGCCGCCGACCTGATTAATACCTGGAATATCTTTTGAAGTCAGTATAGCTCTAACGCCGGAAATTAATTTTACTTCTTCAATATTTATATTTAATATTTTTCCATGTGCAATAGTTGAATCAAATACAGCGGCATAAAGCGTTCCTTCAGGAACAATTATGTCATCAATAAATTGTGACTCACCGCGTACGTGTTTTTCGATATCTGTTTTTCTCATATCAATGTTTCAACATTAATAATTTCAGGAAAAAGTTCTATAAAATGAGCTTTAAATAATTGATTTAATAATAATCGCTTGTAATCCTCACTGCCTCTTATATCGCTTATGGGGGAGATTTCTGATTGAATGATTGCAAGAGCCTCAACTATGGTATCTATTTTTATTTCTTTTCCAAGTAGAAATTGAGAAGTCTTTTTCAGATAAAGCGGAATTGGAGAAACGCCGCCACCCGAGATGTGAATGTCTGAAATAATATTATCAACTGCCTCAATGTAAATTGCTGAGTTTACGCTTGCGATATCAAGGTGCGTACGCTTTGATACTTTTTCAAAATTAAAGTGAGAATTTTTTGTAGGCAATTTAAATTCAATGTATTCAAGATATTCATCATCAGTTTTATCTAACTGCTTGTAACCTTTGAAAAGATTTTTTAATAATATCTTTCTCTGTTTGGTTCCATTACTAAAAACGACCGAAGCATTTAACGCGAGGAAGAAAATAGTCATATCACCAATTGGTGAAGCATTAATAATATTTCCCCCAACAGTAGCGCTATTCCGGATTGGTAGAGATGCTATTAAGTTAAAGTAGTTTTTTAGTCGTGGAAAGTGTTTTTGAAAGACAGGAGAATTATTTATCATTTCAAAAGTAGTACCGGTACCAACGCTGCAAACATTTTTATCAACTTTGATATAAGACAGATTTTTATTTTTTATAAAACTAATCTGCTGTTCTAAAAGCTCATCAGGTTTTTGGACATAAAGATCCGTTCCGCCAGCAATAAAATATTTAGTTCCTTTGTCTTGTCCATTTGATTTATCTTTTTGCAGTTTTATCAACCGTTCAGAAATTCCAGAAAAAT
>JALHTS010000585.1 GCA_022865965.1 Ignavibacteriaceae bacterium | reverse complement strand
GCTTGTACAAATTCGAAAACATCTGCTTGCAATGGTATAAGATCCATCACTATTATCTTGGTCTTCTGAAAATGCTCCTTAATTAATTTTACAACTTGCAAACTGTTTTGACTTCGTAAACCTAAATCGAGAAGCACTATATTTGGATTGAGCTTGCCCATCATCAGCAATATGTTTTCCCCATTACCAACAGTAGCAACAACATGCATATCAGACTGCTTTTTGAGCATTGATGCAATGCCATCACGCAGAAGACGATTATCTTTGATAAGCAGTATCTGGATTTTTTTCAATGAGTTTACCGCATTTTGTATACAAATGTAATTAGCAGCTTGAAAAGCTAATACTAATTTAATACAAAAAATATACTAACACTTCTAAATTGGCTTCAAAAAGCAGATTGTTTATTATGCTTAATATCCTCTGAAAACAATTTAACAAATGTTATAATAT
This sequence comes from Ignavibacteriaceae bacterium, assembly GCA_022865965.1. Taxonomy (GTDB): domain Bacteria; phylum Bacteroidota; class Ignavibacteria; order Ignavibacteriales; family Ignavibacteriaceae; genus JAGXRK01. Next base: position 5,568 of record JALHTS010000585.1, on the reverse strand, counting down.
TTGGCAATAATCAACTCAATTGTTCTTCTAAAATTAATTTGAGATTGTTGAAAGCGGTGACGGCTTTTGGAGTCTGCCCGGCAGCATACAAACGAAAGACCCATTTGTCGCTTCCTGCTTTGGCTGGCTCTTCTTTTCACCGACTTGTTTTCGATTTTTCAAGTTTGATTTTCACAGTAAGTTCCTTTTACTATTTATTTCTATTCTTCTTTATGCCGGCTGTTTTTAACAATATATCACCTCTTCGACTCTTACCCATTTTTACCTTGTCTTGTATGAAACGTTCATTTCTTGCTTTTTCAATCCCGATAACTTTGAGCGCTTCTGATTCTTCAGCTTGAAATTTAGATCGCAGCACAACAATCTGAGCTTCCATTGCTTCACGCTTACGCTCTAATCCAAATTGTTTGCTTCCGATTTCTTGCTGACGCAATAATTTTTCCGCATCGTCTTTCGTCTCTTGTGATAATCGCGCCGAACCTGTTAAGACGCCTTCTGAACCAACATAAACATCAAGCAGTTCTATACCGTGGTTTGTCAGTCTAAACTCGCGAATTTGATTGGAGTGCGCCATACCGCGCGATTTAAGTATATACAATCCTCTGTTACGTTCACCTCCAATTTCTAAATCACGAACAAGCAGCCATGTGTCTATCAGGGATGAGATATGTACATCGGGAATCTCCATACCCGCTGTTTCCGAAGTGAGACTTGTGAAGAATGCAGTGACGCGCTTCATCTTCAAAAAATCTACAAGGCGCAGTAACATTGTTTTGACTTCAGTTTGGTTCTCTCCTACCATGAATCCATTAATAGGGTCGAGGATAACGATTTGAGGGTTAAATTTATTGATCATTTTAATACTTGTCGCCAGATGAGTTTCCAAGCCATAGAGAGTCGGACGTGTTGCATGAAACTGAAGCAATCCTTTTTTCACCCACGGTTCTAAGTCTATTCCAATTGAACGCATATTGCGCACAAGTTGACTCGGGGATTCTTCGAAAGTAAAAAAGAGAACAAGTTCTCCCCGTTTGCATGCGGCTTCAACAAATTGCGCGGCAACGCTCGTCTTACCCGTACCGGCGGAACCGGAAACAAGAACTGTACTGCCGCGAAAGTAACCTTTACCGGAGAGCATTGTATCAAGACGCGGAATACCGGTAGAAATTCTATCGGAGGACGAAAGGTAATTCAGTCCCAGGGAAGTGACAGGCAGAACAGAAAAACCATCTTCATCAATTAGAAAAGGATACTCGTTCGTGCCATGCGTTGAGCCGCGATATTTAACAATACGCAGCCGTCGTATGGATGATTGATCGTTCACGCGATGATCGAGCAGAATGACACAATCAGAGACGTATTCTTCCAGACCTTGACGCGTTAAGGCACCTTCGCCTCGCTCTGCAGTAATTATTGTTGTTACGCCTTTCCTTTTCAACCAGCGCAATAATCGTTGCAGTTCAGCACGGAGTATAAGAGGATTAGGCAACCCTGAAAAGAGTGTTTCTACGGTATCCAGCACAACACGCTTAGCGCCAATGCTCTCAACTGCGTGATGGATCCTGATAAACAAACCTTGCAAATCGTATTCACCGCTTTGTTCGATTTCACTCCGTTCAACGCGAATGTGCTCAAGCCAAATCTTTTTGCGCTCTACAAGTTTGTCCAAATCGAACCCCAACGAAGCAACGTTTGCTGTGAGTTCTTTCTCTGTTTCCTCGAACGACACGAAGACGCCCGGTTCATTGTACTGCGTTGCTCCGCGGACGAGAAACTCCATGGCAAAGAGTGTCTTTCCGCAACCCGCACCGCCACATATAAGTGTCGGTCTCCCTTTCGGTAATCCCCCGCCTGTGATTTCGTCCAATCCTTGAATACTTGTGGGGGATTTTGGAAGGACATTACGTTGAGATTGTACTTCTTTTTTCTTCATGATATTTTATCTCCGGATATACTTTTGTTTTTTTTTACATGTAATAAAATCTGTTATAAATAATTTCGCTTGACACCAATATCCATCTGTTAACAAAGTAGTACAACCTCTTAGTAGAGATTTTGGTGTTTTATCTCTATACCTCAATAAATTATAGAAACATCTATAAAACAAAACAATAGTCCAAAGGGATGAAAAAGGAGCTAATCCTTTTGCCTAAGTTAATCATCCAACTCAGTTTGTATTTTGTTGATTGGCCAATTGATCGAACAATCGAACTTATTCAAAAAAAAATATTTATAACAAACTTGCTATGGCAATAACACCTGAAATAATAATTAAAATACCTGCAATTTTGTTTACCCATCGCAACCCAACTAAGTCAAGTTTATTTCTAAAAAGTATGGTGCCGGAACTAAGTAAGAGAAACCATAAACACGAGCCAATAAGAACTCATGCAACAAGAGCTGATGCAGAAAAAATACTGAGTCCATTTCCCAAACCGAGTGCAGCAAACACAGCAATAAAACAAATCTGCAGTTGTAGCTCCAAGCCCTATTATTAATCCGCGTAATCGTCCCTCGGTAAGTGTCTTGCGAATACACATAATTCCAATTGGTCCAACCGGCACTGCCATCGCAAAACTAATAAAAATTCCCTTAAGAAAAAAAGGGAAATCCATACTATAAGCTTTCATGAATTCGGTTAATTATTTTCAGAATATGATATGCAGGAATTAAGCATTGTTCAATAGAAGAAAACGCTTACTTATTTCTGAACCTTCTCCAAAATGACTCAACCCCTTTACCTACAGCATGTAAATTTTTTACTACCGGTATAATAGCATCTTCTATCCCATTGCGAATTTTAGTTTCTACATTCAAAATTTTATCAGCGTGATCTCTGATATCGCTAACTATTGATTTTGATATTTGAAGCTGAGATTCAGCTTCATCAGTTACGTGAATTAGTTTTTCTGAAAGTACAAAAGTTGATTGTATTAGCGGGCTGAGCTTGTATGATATTCCCTGTATATCCGTACTAATGGAATGCACAGACTTAACGACCTGATAAACAAAATAAATAAGTGCAATACAAAGAGCTGATGCTGATATGAGCAATATAACGATTAAAATTTCTATTGTGTCCATTTTGATGAATTATGAATTCTTAGCTTCTTTTTTATAAGTCTCTATTCCTGCTTCAACTGAAGATTTCAATCTACCGGCCTCTGTTTCTATTTTTTCTTTACCTGAATGTAAAAGCTCTTTTGTTTTTACTTTTGCATCGTTATAGACTTGTTCAGCATCTTTTAGAATCTCTTCAGGTTTTGATTTTACATCATTCATTATCATCGTGAATTTTTTTTTGCCTTCTTTGAATATTTTATCAGCTTGGTTCTTTTTATCTATAAAATATTTGTCAGCTTCATCTAAATATTCTCCTGACTTTTGTTTTATATTTTCTCTAAGTTCCTTACCGCTTTTCGGAGTAGTTAATAATGCAACTATTGCCCCGACAGTACCACCAGCTAAAAACCCGACGAGAAAACCTTTAACAGTTATGCGTGACATAATAAATTCCTTTCATTTAATTTTAATATCTCATTTGATTCTACTTCTTTAATAAAAGTAACTAATGATGTAAGTTGAATCAATCGGACGAAGGGATGAAAAAGGGATTAATTCTTTTAGGTGATTTTATCGACTATTATTCAAGATGAGATATAAATAGCATTGGAAAAGAAAAATTGATGTTACACCATTTCATTTTTTATATAGCTAAAGCTCTTTCAGTTAGTCGCTATTATTTATAAAAAAATTCCCAGCTGTAAATTATTGAAAATGAAGTTTACAGCTGGGAGGGAGAGAGATATGATGCACTGCAATGATATAGAGAAAGGTATGGCAAATCAATCGACCAAAGGGATGAAAAAGGGATTAAGCCTTTATATAAAATTCGAGGCGAGTACAAGCGCAGAGAATTATTGATTTCTTTCTTCAGGTTTTGTTATAACCGTTTGCAGATATTAAAGAGGCAATCATTGTACCCATATTAAATAGAAATTTTCCCTCACCACTAACAGTCCGGCAAATTGTGGATAAGTCGTTATAAACATCTTTTACGTAATATTTCCTTTTCAGTTGCCAGCATCTGACTGAATTGAGAAATACCTATAACAATGAGAATTAACAAAAGAAATGTTTTCGTATTCTTCTGTTATTATTTTGTGATAAATGAATATAATTAAAAAATGTTTTTACAAGCTAAGCCTAATTCCTGCATTTATAAATAATGATTTTGACTTTCCAACATCAAAAGAAGCAACACTTGAAACATCAGTTAAAGACCATTCATATGAAAGATCTACAAAAAACATAGATATATCAATACCGGCACCAAGAAAAACGCCCCAGCTTGCTGTATTAAAATCATCCTTTGTCAAGTCAAGTGCATTTACTGTGGTAATAATAAAAACTGAAGCTCCGCCAAAAGCACGAAGACCAACAAGTGAAGATTCTTTGCTCAAAAGATGGAATCCAACTATTACAGGTATACGTATACCACTTAACTGCGTACTAAACTCATTATCAGTAGCATCTTCAGTAAATTCAGTACTCTTGTAAGTCCAGAAAATTCCTCCTTCGCCGTAAAACTTATCTCCCATAGAAATTGTACCGCCTAATTGCCAGCCAACCTTTGCAGAAGTTTTTCCCGTTGTCGGGTCCTCAGAAAAATTAGTGAAGTTTAAACCTATTGCTGGCTTTAATTCCAGTTGAGCATAAGAATGTCCAGTGAAAAGAATAAAAGTAAAAACAATTATAAATAATACACCATTTTTCATGATAACAAATTCCTTCCCTAAGTTTTAAAAAAATAAATGATAAAAGATTATTAACTGATATTCAAGCAATACCAATAAAACAAACTGGAAATAAGTTCATCGCAGTGAACCTCCTTTTAGTCTAATCTTGATATTAAGATATATAGAGAAATAAAATAAATAAATCGTCCAAAGGGATGAAAAAAGGATTAGACTTTATCGGTGAGTTTATTCCTCACTTTTTTAAACTGTATTGTATCATTATATCTCCTCATTCAGTTTCGTGAACTCATCCATCTTTTCTGATCCAAGCAGCACAGCAATCCATCGTGTACTTTCATTTCTTTCAAATGCAAATTTCAGTGTCATCGTAAGTGGTATAGAAAGAATCACACAGATAAAACCGAGACTGAAAAGGAAACACACAAAAGACGAAGAAGAATAATCGTGTCCGGCAACCGAAGAGTAAGGAGTTGATTAAATAACATTGCAATGTTTCCTTACAAATCAATAAGAATGAAAACTCGTCTTCAGTTATGCATCCTGTTTGTTAAAAAATATTTTGGCACTTAACATTCGTTCAGGTTACGCGGCGGCCGCTAAAAACGTTTATTAAGACCATTATAATTCCAATTACAAGCAGAAGATGAATAAGGCCACTGGAGACGTGAAAAGCGAAGAATCCAAGTAACCACAAAACTATTAGAACAACCGCGATAGTGTATAACATAGCATGTTTCCTTTCAGTTTAAGTTTTAATGTTTCAATGCTGTATGAATCTATGAAGAGATTAGAAGCAATGCAATCGGGC
>JALHTS010000584.1 GCA_022865965.1 Ignavibacteriaceae bacterium | reverse complement strand
TCCTTGATTGGTACTATAAAATATTTTGGAGATTAATGGAATATTAACCGGAACACCTCCTTCTGCTAAGATATTTGCAAATACCTCGCGGGGTTCGGTACTTAAGGTAACACTTAAATATGTAATGCTATAAAAATAAATACCACCAGATATAATATCTACTGCAACCCGAAAATCAAAAGTATATTCTTTTGTCCACCAGCCATAATCTACTCCCGGAATCCATCTGCCGTTTGCATAGAATTTCCAACCAGGATATCCAGCTATCCCCGCCGAAAAAAATATTCCGTCTCCATCTAAATTGGCAGAAGTGTTTTTTAATGCGACTCCAAAAATTTCTCCTTCGCTTAAATATGGCTCATCTCCAAGAACATTCATATCAATCCATTGAAAATCTTTGAGTGTCTCATCGGGAATAAATGTATAACCTACACCGTTATTACTCCAAATATCATGTTCAAAAGGTTCGATATCTCCAGACTGAATTGAGGTCCAATCTCCGGTTCTATCCGGATTATCAAGGAATGAAGTAATGTCATTATAGCCATTTCCTAAGGCTTCATAATATCCGCGTTGTAATGTATCAGCAGAAATTAATTGTGCCTCAGTCCAATTTACTTTTACAATTTTTACTTCGGCTGGAGTATTGTTTGGGTTATCATCACAATAGAACCCTAGGCCTTTAATCCAAAGAGAAGCCGGAGCCCTAAACCATTGAATCAGCCAATCCTGGCCAAATAATCCGAAACCTATTTTATTACTAAATAAGTAGAAATAACTAAGAGTATCAGTCACGCCAATTTTATTGGAAATATTAATAGGTTTAAGCACTTGAGTAGTTGAAGTATTCAGAGGTGATTTAATTCGATGAACTTCCTGCAAGTTAGAGACGTTTGCTTTTTTATGTTTTCCCGATAAAACATTTTCCTGCGGAAAACTGTAAGTCGTTATTAAAACAATGAAAAGTATTGTTAAAGTTTTCATATCACTAGTCCTCTATTTTATTAAGATCATTTTTTTAGTTTCAACAAAAGAACCAGACTGCAATCTGTAGAAATAAACTCCGCTTGCCAACTGAAGACCTGCCTGTCCTGAAGGCAGGCTGCCGACTGTAGACTTGAATTCAACCTCATACCTTCCAGCAGGTTTTTCTTCATTAACAAGAGTTGCAACTTCACTTCCAAGAATATCATATACTTTTAAGCTAACCAATCCACTCGCAGGCAACTGATAACTTATAACAGTGCTTGGATTAAACGGGTTAGGGTAGTTCTGGGATAAAGAATATTCTAATGGAATTGTTGAATTAGTTTCTTTAACATCTGTAACAAAATCATTATCGTACCAATGCTGAATTTGAGCAGCATAGTTTCTAAGCTCTGTTATACTGTTAATATTATCAGTGCCTCTCTTAATCAAAAAAGCAATTACAACTTCCTGCGTATCGTTTGGTGCCATATTAAATGGGCCTGTTGGTACATGATACCTTTGATCAAAACCAGAGAGGCAATTCGGACATACTAAATACCATCCAGTACCAGTAACAGGATCACCAGTTAACGGCCAGATAGTTGGAAGATTTGTTGTTGGATCAATTATATAATCACCAAAATTATTTAGTCCTTGCATAAGATTATAAAATTGAAGCGTTCCTTCATAAACAC
>JALHTS010000583.1 GCA_022865965.1 Ignavibacteriaceae bacterium | reverse complement strand
CGTAACCACAGCAGATCGGTACTTGCTTATCTTAATCAAAATAAAGATTTACTGCAGAAGGTTGATAAAACTACTGTGTATGGAATTACTCCACGCAACGCTGAACAGACGTTTGCAGTTAATGCTTTAATAAATCCCCGCATTCAATTGGTTTCAATGACTGGGAAAGCAGGTACGGGAAAAACTCTTCTTGCTCTGGCTGGTGCTTTGCATATGAAAAAATCATATAGACAGATTTTTATTGCACGCCCTATAGTTCCATTAAGTAATAAAGATATTGGCTATCTTCCCGGTGATGTTGAAAGTAAACTTGCTCCATATATGCAGCCACTTTGGGATAATTTAAAAGTTATTCAGGATCAGTTTCCTGAAAATGATAAATACCATCAGGCAATTGATACTATGATTAAGGAAGAAAAACTAGTGATAGAACCACTTTCTTATATACGTGGGAGAAGTCTTCAAAGAATATTCTTTATAGTAGATGAAGCTCAAAATTTAACTCCGCACGAAGTCAAAACGATTATTACCCGTGCTGGAGAAGGCGCTAAGGTTGTTTTCACCGGAGATATTTACCAGATAGATCATCCATATCTTGACGGGGAGTCAAACGGACTTTCATATTTAATTGACAGATTTAAAGGTCAACGACTTTATGCTCACATTAACCTTGAAAAAGGTGAACGTTCACAGCTTGCGGAATTAGCCAGCAATCTTTTGTAGTATACTAATAATTTATTCAGAGAGGGACAGTTATGAAAAAATTAAAAATTTTCATTGTATTATCATTCTTGTTAGTTACTCTAACTGGCTGCTTACAAGTTGATACTACTATAACTCTTAATCCGGATGGCTCGGGCGTAATTGAAGAAACCGTATTGATGAAATCTACCATAATCGAAATGATTAGAGAGTTTGCTTCTTCTTTTGATGAAAATGCTGAAGAAGATGAGTTTAAATTTTATAAAGTAGAAGAACAGAAAAATAAAGCGTCTGACTATGGCGAAGGGGTTACGTTTTTAGAAGGTACTGAAATAATTGAAGAAGATTGGGAAGGTTATAAAGTAAAATATTCTTTTAAAGACATTAATAAATTGAAAATTGATCCTAGTCCGGATGATAAAATAAATATCGGCGATGAAGAGGAGGATACTGACCAAGCGGAACGTGAGTATATAACATTTAACTTTGAAAAAGGAAATCCATCTGATCTCAAAATTATTTTTCCTAAACCGGAATTTAAAGAAGACAAATCAACCGAAACAGTTGAAGCAGATTCTGTTGATACAGGGGCAGCAGAGATGTTTAAGAATATGTTTGAAGGAATGCGAGTTTCAGTTAACCTTAAACTAAATGGAAATATCACAGAAACGAATGCATCTTTTGTGAATGGTAATACTATCACTATGATGGAAATAGATTTTGCAAACATTCTAAATAATGAAGATATTATTACAAGCATGGAAAAGAAGAACCCTCAATCACTTGAAGAATTCAGAGAATTGACAAAAGACATTGAGGGAATAAAAATAGAATTTCAGGAAGAAGTCAATGTGAAATTCCG
>JALHTS010000582.1 GCA_022865965.1 Ignavibacteriaceae bacterium | reverse complement strand
ATTTTATTTATTGTTTTCCTGGCTACAGATATGGTCGTTTAAGACACTGGGAGAAAATTATTCGCAGGAAATTTTGATAATGAAAGACCATCAATTGGTTACAAACGGTCCGTTTAAAGTCATCCGTCATCCCCAATATCTCTCTCAGATGCTTTTAGACCTTGGTGCTGCGGCTGCAACTTTAAGTTTTATTTTAATGCCAATAGCTTTAATTCAAATTCCGTTTTTATTTATGCGTGCATCAGTTGAGGATGGACTTCTTGAAAAACATTTTGGTGAAGGTTGGAAAAGCTATAAACAAAAGACAGGATCACTTCTACCGTTCATCGGTTAATTATGCTGAATAGTCTTACAAAAATAATTTTTCTATCAATTCTTCTTTCAATCTTTTCAGGTGCTTCTGATTCCTTATCACAGGAAATCACGAATCTTTCTGTTATAACAACTGAGAAGACAAAATACGTACCTGTTTATAACAGGGAAGGCACAATCTATATTTCGCTCAAGCACCTTGCCGAGGCATTATCGGTTAACTATTATCAAAACGATCAGACAAATAAAATTGAACTTAAATTTGAGAATTATCTTCTCAAAGCAACAGGAAAAAACCCATACATAATTCTCACAAATAAAAACAATGGTAATCAGAAAATATTTCAACTTCCCACATCCACTTATGTTGTGGATTTCCGCGTATACGCTCCTTTGGAATTCATTCTTGAACCGCTCCAGATAGCTTATGGAAAAGAACTTCAGTTTAATCCGCCGTCACAATTATATGTTGGCAAAGAAGTTCTGGTGACTGAGGACAAAAATAATCCAGTTACATTAACAACATCTAACATAACTGGATTTTCAGTTGATGAAAGAGCAAACGGAACTCTTATTAGAATTAACTCAAACAAAAGAATACCTGCGTTCGCAAGTTCGTTTAAAGATGATGTTTTAACTATTGTTTTTCGGCAGGTTAGTGTTGATAGCTTGAGAGTAAATTTTTCTGACGGCAAAGGTTTGATAAAAAAGATTGGGGCGAAAAATGTCGGTCCGGACACGGAAATAAAATTAACAGTTGGAAAAGAATACACCACAAACGAAGTAATGAATGTAGATAACAGCAATGATATTCTTATTACTCTCCATAACCGTATATTCAGCAGAAGCGAAACTGTAGATAGAATGAAGGACAAATGGAATTTTGATGTTGTTGTAATTGATCCGGGACATGGTGGGAAAGATCCAGGGGCAATTGGTATTAACGGTACCAAAGAAAAAGATATTAACCTTGCAATTGGACTGAAACTAGGAAAATTGATTGAAGAGAACATGAAAAATGTAAAAGTTGTTTATACAAGAAAGACAGACACTTTTATTGATTTATACAAACGAGGAAAAATAGCAAACGAAAATAATGGAAAGTTGTTTGTTTCAATACATTGTAATTCAACAAAGAAGCGTCCCACCGACGCCAACGGATTTGAAGTCTATCTTTTACGGCCTGGCAGAACAAAAGAAGCAATATCAATTGCTGAAACAGAAAACAGTGTTATAGAGTTTGAAGAAAATCCCGGCAGATATGAAAAGCTAACCGATGAGAACTTTATACTGGTCAGTATGGCACATGCTGCGTATATGAAGTATTCTGAAAAATTTTCCGAACTGCTTCACAAAGAATTTGATAAACATGATGAGCTTAATTCACGTGGGGTGAAGCAGGCAGGATTTTATGTCTTAGTTGGTGCTTCAATGCCGAGTGTCTTAATTGAAACAGGTTTTTTAACAAATTCAAAAGACGTAAAACACCTTTCAACTAAAAAAGGGCAGCAGAAATTTGCCGAATATACTTTCAATGCCATTAAAAAGTATAAAGAGCATTACGAATTGATGATGCAGTCCGAATAATTAAAAGATTGCAAGATTACAAAATTGAAAGATTGATTGACTGTAAGATTTAGTCAACACAACACTTTCTTAATATTCCAAATCACCCAAAATCAGAAACTATTTATCTTGAGCCTGAACTCACCTCCGTAAAAATACTCTGGTGGGCAGACTTGAACGTAAACCTGAACTTGAACTTTCAATCTAATCTTTTAAGTTCAACATCACCACCGGAAGTACGCGCAATAAGCTTTTCACCACCACCGTTTATTTCACCCAAAATTTTAGTTCTACTCATCTTTTTTGCGTCACTGATATTAATACCAGAATTACTAACGTGACCGCCGGAAGTAGACATTTCAACAGAAGCTTTAATATCTGCTGAGACTTTAACTGTAATGTCACCGCCGGATGTATTCAATTCGATGCCTTTATTTTGACCCGAATACTCAAGTTCGATATCACCGCCGGAAGTTCTTGCGTCAACTGGAGAATTTGAGGTATAAATATTTATATCACCACCGGATGTTCTAGTATTAATTGAACCGGTACAACGATCTGCCCAGATATCACCTCCGGAAGTTTTTAGCTGTATGATTCCGTTTACTTCGCCAACTTTAATATCGCCGCCTGATGTAAATACTTCTAAACTGAAAGAAGCAGGTACTTTTATTTCATACTTCAATTCTAAATTAGAGAACCAACTCCATCCGCTGCCGTCTCGCTTGCCTTTAACTTCAACTTTGTTGTCATTTGCATTAAAACTGAATGTCATTCTCTCTCTAGCTCTTTCATTACCGAGAACTTTTACTTCAACTTCATTTTTTTCCCATGAAGTGATTGTAACATCACCAGATTCAGTTTCTAAAATCAAAGCATTACCCGCAGAAATTTTAAATGTTCTGTAATGAAGAGTTTCAAGTGTGGAACTGCCAGATAGATTTATTCTAGCAGACAATGGAGAAGTGATAATTAGGAATGTGAGTAAGAGAAAAAATAAGAATTTCATTTTATACCTCGTTATTAATGTAAAATCATTAATTAGACTCCCAAAATAAATTAAAGGTTACTTAATAATATTTCACTCTTTCTTTTATGGAGACGGAGGGGAGCTTATTTCCCATGCTTTTTCATTATCTCCATCCACTCCTCAATATTGAGCTGTTCTGATTCTTCAATCAACATAATTGGGATATCGTCTTCAATACGGTACTTTCTGCGCGTTTCTTTATCAGTTGAAACGAGATAGTTATCGTCGAGTACAAGATCTGCTTTTGTTTCCGGGCAGCAGAGAATAT
>JALHTS010000581.1 GCA_022865965.1 Ignavibacteriaceae bacterium | reverse complement strand
GATAACCTTATTCCGGGTACTTTTGCTCTTGGACAGAACTATCCTAATCCGTTCAACCCAAGCACAACAATTAATTTTGCATTACCGCAAACATCAAATGTTGTACTTAAGGTATATGATGTATTAGGAAGAGAAGTTGCAACTCTGCTAAACGGCGAAAAAGCAGCAGGAAATTATGAAGTTAATTTCGATGCTTCACAATTCGCATCCGGTATGTATATTTATACTCTACAAGCTGGAAACTTTTCAACTTCAAAGAAAATGATGTTAATGAAGTAAGTAAGTAAATAAAAAATCTTACTTAAAAAATCAAATTATTAGTAGCTGTCGATTATCGGCAGCTACTTTAATTATGCTTGTCCTTTTACTTGGATTTTTACGAAATATTAATGAGGTACAAGATGCGGCTAAAATTAAAATTTGGAATTTTTGGTATCATCTTTCTTTCAACTTTGGTCTTTCTTAGCGGTTGCCTAGAGGAACCTACTATAGCGCCCGCCAAGAGACCATATTCGGTAATGAAGGTGATAAATCTTTCTAATAGTTCTAATAAGATATTTATCGATGGTGAACAAGTAGACGATATTATTAATGTTCCATTTACAACCGTTTACTTTGATATAAATTCAGGCGCTAGAAGATTTGTTATTTTAGATGCAAATCAAGATACGATTTTCAATAATAATATTGAGATAATTTCTTTTGAGAGAGAAATCGTAATATTTGGCGGTACGTATGATGACGTTTCAGAAAATAGTACATTTTCAAATATGAAAATATCGGAAGGCGAAATTTATTTTAATGCTATGCCCGATCCTGGGCAAGTCCACATAACTCTTGCGAATGCTTTCCCCGGTTATTATAGTGGAGGTGCTGAGGTTAATCCGGTTAATTTTGCAGTTCGTGCTGTTTATTGGCCGAACCCTGATTCAACGGCTATATTTGATACTCTTACTTATATTTTATTAATACCTGGTACCGATGATGCAGAGCATTTGAAATTTGGAATTCCTTTTACTATTAGAAATGCAGACCCCGGAAGCTATAAATTTTTGTTTACGAATGCTGCAGATTCTTCCTTTGTAGTTGCTGATTCTGCATACTATACTGCTGATAGGAGATACTATTTGTATCCATATGGGAATCCGGACGTATTTTCAATATATCGGAATGAGGTTGAATCGCTTCCCATTCGTTCAATTTATGAATAATTATAAAGGGAGATGAAGGTATGAAAAAAGGATTTTTACTGTTTATTATCCTATTTATAAGTGCTTTAACTGCAATAGCCCAGACAGGAAAAGTTGTTGGCAAGATCATCGATTTAGAATCTGGTGAAGCGCTAATAGGAGCCAATGTTATCATTGAAGGAACAAATCTTGGTGCTGCAACTAATTTGGAGGGCGAATACATGATTATAAATGTTCCTCCTAAAAATTATACTATTGTTGCTAAATATATTGGTTATCAGAATGTTACAAAATCTAACATAAATATTTCGGTTAACGTTACAACCGAAGTAGATTTTGCTTTACCCGGAACCGAATATGAATTAGGCACTGTAACTATAGTTGCTCCCAAACCACTTATAAATAAAAATATTACCAACTCAGTAAGTATT
>JALHTS010000580.1 GCA_022865965.1 Ignavibacteriaceae bacterium | reverse complement strand
AAGATGGTCTCTCCGGCGTTGCCTTATTAGTTCGATTATCCCGCTTTTAAACATTTATGCCTTTACACCTCCTTTCATTGATCTATTAATTAAATTTATCAACCCTCATTCCTCCTTTCTTTAGTTCTTAATTAGTAAAATATTAGTTAAAGAATTATTATGAACCATAATGTGCTTCAAATTAATTACCGATATAAAAATTTATTCCAAACCTTAGTCCCCAGTAATAATCATTGTAGTTACCGCTCTTTACACCATCTATATTATCTGTTATCAAATAGTGATAATCACCCAATACTTGCAGTCCAACCATTTCACCAAAAAGATATTCCAATCCAACTCCTGAAACCAGAGATAAGGACCATTTATTACTAGTTTCAATTGCATTTCCTTTTCTATCTATTGAATTGGAATTTAATGTACCCAATCCAAGTTGAACAAATGGATTTAATCTGTACTGTGGCAGTAGTGAATAGTTCAAAATAATATCGGCGTTTGTAATATCAGAAGAGAAAGCATTTTCAGCACTTATTTTACCCGCACCAATATTGAACAGGAATGAAAATCTTTTGGAAACACTATATTGCAATGATAGAGCAACAGCAGGCTCATATTGTGAATTAGAATAATCTCCGGAATACAACTGGCTGCCAACGTTCAGCCCCAAGGAAAGTGCTGGTTTCGTTATTGTTGTTTCGCCAAAACTATCAATAATCTTTATGCCTTCTTTCTCTTTTTCATATTCTTTTATCGCATCGTTGGTAATGTCTTCTGGATATTTTAGTTCCCATAAATTATCTTTTATCCCCTCAACGATTAAACTTTCAACTGCTTTCTCAATTGCTTCTTTAACACATAGTTCAACTGGTTCATTGGAACTATAACCGACCTCAACTTCTAACAACCTTTGAAAATCTACAAACTTATAAACACCGACACTTACCTGCTGCGAAAGAATCATTTTGGTTGTGTAAACAGTTTTAAGAATTCTGCCACTTTGAGTTGAAATCGCACGTAGATAAATCGAAATCCTATCCTGTCTATATTGGTCTGAGCCACCTATCCCAAAATATTTAGCTCCCTCGCCACCGGTAAGAACATTAGTGTCGTAAGAGATTATCCCACCTTCTAAAATTATACCCGCAAATAAAAGTGGCGGAAGCAATTGATCATTTTGTTCTGCATCCGTTCCGTAGTTAGATCTGCTAGACCGAATAATTTTTCTTTCATTTAATAAATTTGAAAGACCTTCTCTTTCAATTGCAACAAACCAGTTAGATTCCTCTAAAGCTTTTAATAAAATTGAAGTAGCGCCCTGTGTAACTGCCGTCGACCAGCTCGCACCTACGCTGGATGCTTTGTATTGTCCTGTTTGATCTCTGAATTTATACACTGCGGCAACAATTTTTTCTTTTGGAGAAGGCAGAGAAGTCAACTGTCGATTTGTTGTTGTTACAGGACCCAGAGTTGCATCGTAAGTTTTTAAGGGTTCCATAAATGAGCTGCATCCGGATGCCAGGAAAACGAATAATACGGATGAAATTATTTTTATTACTGAGTTTCTCATATTCATATAAAATTTTTCATAAGTAAGGTATAATTATGGTCGTTTCACCACCAGTGCCGAGATCAAATATTATTATAGTAATTCCATCGGCACCTTGAGTGATATCAATCATATAATCTCCAATTTGATAACGTCCCGCTTCCAATCCGGTTTCACCGAACATGGATGAAATTAAGTTTCTGGATAATTGACTGAGAATTTGTCGATTCAGACTTGCTGTAAAATCTGCTAAAGGATCACTTCCGTATCGGGAATCAATACCTGTTTCGCCAGCAGTAAAACCGTTTTGTACCTGCGCCTGGCTAAGCATCCAGTTCCCGTTAAGCGGACTGCCGCCAAAGGAAGGATTTATTGGAGTATATACTAATTGCTGCGCAAATGAATTTTGCGAAAGGACAAAAAAAGCAAGTAATAAAATAACCTTCAAAAAGTTTCTCATAATCACTGTTTGCCCTCCAAAAAAATATTTAAAATTACTATTTAATAAATTCCTGTACCTTTAAGGTCTTCGCCCATTAATTGTTTTTGCATTTCATCGTAGTTCTGTACATATAGCAGAGCTTGTTGTAATGCATACTCAGCCATCTGTTCTATAATTTCATACCGGGGTTGAATGTTTTGCTGGAAGATCAGATAGTCTTCTACCTGAACTGATATTTGAGATCCTAATTGCGGTAGAGCTTTTTCACTTACAGTTATCGATTGCTTTGGTAAGTCCTCCAGCTCGCTCCATTGCTGGTAAAAGAGATCGTAAAAATCCTTACCTATTTTCGTTTGAGTTGCATCAATAATAATTCCTGCAATCTCAATGTCATCTAACTTATTAATTTGTAAGGTATCTGTTTGAGCAGTAAGGATAAAGAAATTTGAAAACCCAGTAAAGGGCAAGTATAAAATACTAATTTGAAATAATCTAAGCACCCAACACCCCAATGATAATTGATTATAGCAACAATTATTGTACCAAACAATAAGAATCTAAAAGAAGTCAATACACAGAAGGTTATAGTTCTCCTAGTAATAAAAGTTTACTATTATGGAACAAAAGAGTCATTTTAATACACTACTGTCCGGTTTTTTTAATTGTAAGTAGCTGCAAATTATTTAAATATACTATGTTATAAAGAATTTATATTGTTATCGATATGAAATTAAAATTGTCGCAACTAAAAAAAATATTGGAGCGACAAGGTGAATCAAGGTCAAACAATCTTTTCTCAAATTATCAGTTATGTGCCAAAATATAGTTTTGATTCTTGTGTTAAAAAATATCGAGGCAACTATAAAGTTCAATCATTTACTTATTGGGAACAATTTCTCGTTATGGCTTTTACTCAACTGACCTATAGAGAATCTTTAAGAGATATTGAAACTTGTTTTAGAGCAATGCAAAACAAATTATTAAATAATAATAATCCATACAGCCGATACCAAAAGGTTCAGGCTTAGGTTATAAAAACCTTAAATAATATTATTAAGATATATAGAGAAAAATGCACTGCTCGGAAAATTTATATTTTATAAGTGCACCGGAAAGTAGTTTTAAGAATTGTAAGTTATATTTTTAGTTTCACTTATCCCGATAAATCGGGATTCGCCGTGGTGGTCTTCGTTTTCGTAGCTTGCTCGGGCGAAGTTGAGCGAAGCGAAAACGAAGCCCAGTGGAGGTGGCGGGAGTCGAACCCGCGTCCGAAGTTAAGATCCAAGGAACGTCTACACACATAGTCTGTTAATTGTT
>JALHTS010000579.1 GCA_022865965.1 Ignavibacteriaceae bacterium | reverse complement strand
TGCTTTTGCTGTTGGACCAAGAGTTCCAATTACTGAATTTTCAAATCAAAGTAATATCGGTTACGGAATTAACATAGAGTTTTCATACGCAGATACAGATGTTTTACCGATCTTCTTTTTCGCAACGGTGGGATTTGAACAATATCCGGGCTCACAAGATTTTTACAAAGAAACCGATTATTCTAATTTTCATACAAACTCTCTTCCAATAACCATTGGCGGGCGTTATTATTTTTCTCCTATAGTAAAAGATATTATACTTTTAATGCCTATTGTGCAGGCATCTGCAAATTTCAACTATTATGAAAAGCTTCATCAGTTTAAAATTGATTCGGGAAGAAATAACTTTTTAGAGGATGATTCTAAATTTGGATTCAGTGCCGGTGCCGGTGTTTCAATGTTTATAATGGAACTTCTTGCATCTTACAACTATTATGAATTAAATCAATTTCTTTCTTTTGATCTAAAAGTAAGAATACCTTTGTTTATAACATTTTAAGAGATGAAACATGGAACTAATAAATTTACTTCTCGAAATAAAGGATAACATTGCCGTCGTTACAGTTAATCGACCGGATAAACTTAACGCTTTGAACAAAGACACAGTTTTAGAACTGCGTTCAGTTTTCAAAGAGTTGAGAAGCAACGATAATATATTTGTAATCATTCTCACAGGAAGCGGAGAAAAAGCCTTCGTAGCAGGTGCAGACATAAAGGAACTCAATCAACTTGATGTTCTTTCTGCAAAGAAATTCTCTGAACGTGGACAGGAGGTTTTCAACTATATTGAAAACATGAATAAACCCGTCATTGCTGTTGTTAATGGCTTTGCTCTTGGCGGAGGATGCGAACTTGCTCTTGCTTGTCATATACGTCTTGCAAGTGAAAATGCAAAGTTTGGTCAGCCGGAAGTTAATCTAGGAATCATTCCCGGTTACGGCGGAACTCAAAGATTAGCACGCCTTATAAACTCAGGCAGAGCTATGGAATATATTTTAACCGGTGATATGATTGATGCAAATGAGGCATTCAGACTCGGACTTGTAAATCATGTTTATCCTCAATCCGAGTTGCTGACTAAAGCTATGGAAATGGCGCAGAAAATTGTATCCAAAGGACAGCAAGCAATTAGGTTTGCAATCAAAGCGGTTAATGTTGTCGATCAGGTTTCTGCAAAAGAAGGGCAGAATTATGAAGCAAGTCTTTTTGCTCTTTGCTGCGGCACTGAAGATTTCAAGGAAGGTACTTCTGCATTTCTTGAAAAACGTAAACCGGATTTTAAGAACAAATAAAAATTTTATTACGCTTAGATGAACACACAACAAAGAATAATTGCAGCACTTTTCGCGGTTGCAATTCTTCTGCTTGCCGTTAATATAATTGTAGGTAAAGTTTTCAAAACTGAAAACAAAATCATTACTCCAAAAGTACTTTCTGCGGAAGAAATTGATTCGCTGGTTTTTATATCAATACAAAATTTCGGACTGGAACTTACTGCAATTAAAAAGCAAAAGATTAAAGAAGTTAAAATCAATGATAATTACTCGACTTATGCACTAAGTTTA
>JALHTS010000578.1 GCA_022865965.1 Ignavibacteriaceae bacterium | reverse complement strand
CAGATGATCAAAAAAAATACCGTGATAAAAAAGAACTTGAAGATGAATCAAAAAATTGTCCGATTGAAAAATTCTCTAAGATACTTATGTCAAAAGGAATGCTTGATGAAAAAGAATATGAGAATTTGAAAAAAGAAGTTTCCGATGAAATTAATGAAGCCGCTGATAAAGCGTTAAAAGCTTCCGACCCAAGACCTGAAGACGTAGACAAGTATGTTTATGATGAAAGCGGATTCCGTGATACACTTGATTATGAATCATCAACACCTTCAGGTGATAAAATTGTAATGGTTGATGCAATCAATCACGCTTTAAATGAAGAGATGGAACGTAATCCGAATATGTATATTTTCGGTGAAGATATTGAAGATGCAAAAGGTGGAGTATTTACTGCAACAAAAGGATTATCAACTCGTTTTACTAAGAAAAGAGTTTTCAACTCTCCGCTTGCAGAAGCAAGTATTATGGGTGTTGCGATTGGAATGACTTACACAGGACTTAAGCCTGTTGTAGAAATTCAGTTTGGCGATTATATCTGGCCTGCATTTCAGCAAATGAGAGACGAACTTGCTACAATTCGGTATCGCTCAAATAATTCGTGGGAGTCGCCGGTTGTAACTAGAGTGCCTGTAGGTGGATATATTCATGGTGGACTTTATCATAGCCAGAATATTGAATCAATCTTTGCACACATTCCCGGAATTTTTATTGCATATCCTAGTAATGCAGCCGATGCAAAAGGATTGTTAAAAACCGCTTGTAGAATAAAGGACCCTGTTCTGTTCTGCGAACATAAAGGATTATATAGACAAAGTTATGCAATTACTGCTGAACCTGATGAAAATTATCTCATTCCTTTTGGTAAAGCAAAAGTTGTAAGAGAAGGAAAAGATGTTACAGTTGTTTCGTGGGGAGTTTCTCTTTGGGATTCTGTTCTAGCAGCAAAAAAACTCGAAGAAGAATTTAACTACTCTGTTGAAGTAATTGACTTAAGAACAATCATTCCGCTTGATGAAGAAACAATTTTCAATTCAGTTAAGAAGACAAATAAATTAGTAATTGTTCACGAAGATACACTAACAGGCGGATTTGGCGGCGAGATTGCTTCAAGAGTTTCAGATACTTGTTTTCAATATCTTGATGGTCCTGTAAAAAGAATTGCTGCACTGGATACACATATTCCTTATTCACCAATACTTGAAAGTGCGGTGCTCCCAAATCGTGATAGAATTTATAATGGCATTAAGGAATTGATTGAGTATTGATGGTTAAGGCTAAGGCAAAGGAATCAAGATTTAAGAATAATGATTAACGATTTTTGATTTTAGAAATTGAAAGTTAAGCTATAAGATTAAAAATTTACATTAAAAGTATTTTTTAGAAACAGGAGTTAATAATGGATATAGTGATGCCCAAAATGGGTGAGAGCGTAAACGAAGGCACTATAATCAAATGGCATAAAAAAGTTGGTGATCAGGTTAAAAGAGATGAAATCATCTTTGAGATAAGCACCGATAAAGTTGATACTGAAATTCCATCACCAGACGAAGGTGTATTAAGTGAAATTTTGATTCAGGAAGGTGAAACAGTTGAGGTAGGTACTGTTGTTGCAAAAATATCAGGTGTTGGAGAATCAATTGTTAAAACGGAAGAAGCAGTTGAAAATAAAACTGAAGTAAAAGAAAAAAATATAGCTGATGAGAAAAAACATGAAACATCTCGGGAAGCTGAAGCTACAACTCAAACAACTGGAAACTTGATTGACATTGTAATGCCTAAGATGGGTGAGTCCGTTATGGAAGGCACCATTATTAAATGGTATAAAAAAATCGGCGACAAAGTAAAAAAAGATGAAACAATTTTTGAAATAAGCACAGACAAAGTTGATACAGAGATTCCATCTCCTGAAGAAGGTATTGTTGCAGAAATTCTTGTAGGAGAACAGGAAACTGTTGAAGTTGGAACTGTTGTTGTAAGATTATCGGTCGGAGCAGGAGTAATGGTTTCAAAATCATCTGAACAAAAAGTCGATGAAGTTCAGGTTCAGGAAAAAGTTCTGGAAGTTGAATCTATGCACGATAACTTTGGGAAAAATATTAATGTTCGTCCCAAAGAACAGGGAAGCGGTTCAGGATTTTTCTCACCTCTTGTATTAAGTATTGCACAAAAAGAAAATGTTAATTCTGAAGAACTTAAATCAATAAGCGGCAGCGGATTAGAAGGAAGAGTAACTAAAAAAGATATACTAAACTATTTAGAATTAAGAAAATCAGGTAAAGTTGCCAAACAGACAACATCGAACGGGCGAGTTTCTTCCACAACTTATTTCTCTGGTGAAGTTGAAAAAATTCCGATGGATAACATCCGGCAGAAAATAATGCAGCATATGATATTAAGCCGCGATACATCTGTTCATGTTACTGAAATGACTGAAGTTGATATGACACGTATTCATAATTTTATTGAATCAAATAAAAATGTAATTCTTAAAAAGGAAAACGTTAAATTAACTTATCTGGCTTTTGTTGCAGATGCGTGTGTTAAATCTTTGAAAAAATATCCAATCGTAAATTCTTCAATCGAAGGGAACACAATTATTCAGAAGAAAATTATTAATCTGGGAATTGCTGTTGCATTGGAACCCGATGGACTAATTGTACCAAATATTAAAGATGCAGGTGGGCGTAACATTACAGGTATAGCACGATCAATTTCAGATATTGCATACAGAGCACGCAACAAAAAACTTACTCCGGATGATATTTCTAATGGTTCATTTTCAATAACAAATTACGGAGTATTTGGAACCATTTTCGGAACACCGATTATCAATCAACCGGAAGTTGCAATTTTAGGTGTTGGTGCTGTTATTAAAAAACCAGTAGTTATCGAGGTTGATGGTACTGATACAATCGCAATCCGGAATATTATGACGCTGACTGTAGCCCACGATCATCGTTTAGTTGATGGTATGATCGGCGGTATGTTCCTAAAAGAAATTAAAGACATCCTGGAAAAATTTGAACCACATTTTTTTAATTAGAAAAAGATATGATAAACAAACATCAACGCGAATTTAAAGAAGCAGCAGAAAAAGAAAATAAATATTTGGGCAAAAGACCTGATTGGCTTAAAGTTAAATTACCAACAGGTGATAATTACTCAGATGTTAAAAAATTAATGAAGAGACAAAATTTAAACACAGTTTGTGAAGAAGCCCGATGCCCGAATATTGCAGAGTGCTGGAATCATCGTACTGCAACTTTTATGATTCTTGGCGATACGTGTACGCGAAGCTGCGGCTTTTGTAATGTTAAAGTTGGAATACCGACTGAACTTGATCTGAATGAACCAAAAAGAATTGTTGAATCAGTGGTAGAATTAAATTTACGGCACGTTGTCATTACTTCTGTTAACAGAGATGAATTAAAAGATGGCGGCGCAACAATATTTAAAGAATGTATTCAATTAATCCGTGAACAGAAACCTGATTGCACGGTTGAAATTCTTATTCCGGATTTTAAAGGTGAAGAACATGCATTTGAAGTTATTATACAAAACCCGCCGGATATTCTAAACCATAATCTTGAAACTGTTCCAAGACTTTATTCTGTTGTTCGTCCTCAGGCAAAATATGAAAGAAGTTTAAATCTTATTAGATGGTTTAAAGACAGGGGATTGAAGACCAAAAGCGGCATAATGGTTGGAATCGGGGAACAGACAGAGGAAATATTAGAACTTATGAAGGATTTAGTTTCGCACGGTTGCGATATACTTACAATCGGACAATATCTCCAGCCATCCAAAGTTCATTTACCGGTAGATAGATTTGTTACACCAGAAGAATTTGCACTATATAAAATGGAAGGTTTGAAGATGGGATTTAAGATTGTTGAGTCCTCACCATTGGTTAGAAGTTCTTATCATGCAGATGAACAAGCACGTGCAATTATTTAATTTTTAGTTGACTTTAGTTAACAGATTTTTCTTGTTTATTACTTTAGTTTGTGACTATTTTGTGTCCCGGAAATAATATTTTATTCATCTTTTTATCAGCAATCTAAATGAAATTTTGGTTACCGCTTATCCTATCTTTTAACATAATCTT
>JALHTS010000577.1 GCA_022865965.1 Ignavibacteriaceae bacterium | reverse complement strand
CTTTGCATTTGAGTTAGGAACGAATACATTCTGGTTACAAAATAAATTAAATCTGACTGCCAATTTATACTTCACAGACTGGTCTGACAGATCCACGGACCGGATAGTTCCTGATCAGGAAGGAAATGAAAAATTAATCAGACTACAAGGTATCAGTTCCCGGCATATGGGTGCTGAATTTGAAGTTGCTTACCAACCTGTAAAATTTGTCAGGTTTGATGCGGCATTCAGTTATGGAATCTGGGAATATACTGATGACGTCAGCGGAACCTACATTGTTGATTTTGCTACAGGAGAATCGGAAGATTATAACTTTTACATAAAAGACTTAAAAGTTGGTGATGCACCGCAAACCCAGCTCGTCGCTGCAATTACGGTATTTCCTGTTCCAGGTCTTCAAGCTCAGTTACTCTGGAGATATTATGATAATTATTATTCTGAATTTGATCCTTTCAGCAGAACTGATTCAACCGATAGAGAACAAGTATGGCAGATTCCATCTTATAGCTTATTCGATCTTCACTTTTCTTATAATATCCCCGCAAAAGTTGCCGGTGCAAATGTGACCTTATTTGCACACGTATTTAACTTGTTTAATGCGTTATATGTACAGGATGCTGTGGATAATAGTATATATAATTCTTGGTATCATGATGATAATCGTAATTTCTCAGCTGATCCTGGTGAATTCTATGAACCCCATAAAGCTTCAGCTGCTGAAGTTTATCCTGGATTACCAACGACATTTAATCTTGGATTTAACATAACATTATAGTCGTTTGGATTCTAATTAAATCCTTATAAAAAAAGGGCTGCGATTGCAGCCCTTTTTATTTATTAAAGTATTCTATGTTTCCTTTAATAATATTTAGTAAATATTTTATTGGAACTGCAAAGCATTTATAATCTTCGTTTTTAGCGAATACAATACCAACTAAAAAAACCTTATTTTCTCTGAGCAAAAAAAGGGGACTACCGCTTTGACCATAGTTGGCAAAAACTGAAGAAAAGATTATATCAGAGAATGCAGTATTTGTATCATCAATTTTAACGATCAAAGAATCCAGTATATTATTAAAGTATCCGGTATACATTAGAGGTCGAAAATAATACTCACTATAATACTTCGTCGTTAGAGATTGAAATCTTTTGAGATAGTCTGCTTCATTTTTAAGAGAAGACAATTTATTTAATAAGAATCTTGAAGTATCTGAAAGTATAGTATTTAAACTATCTATTATCTGTCGATTTTTTTCGTTTTGAATTCTTTCTCTCAGTTGAATTATAAATTGTGTTTCAATCTTAGCAAAATCAAGTTTAGATAGGATTCTTTCATATTCAACTTTAAATGAATCCCTCAATTCTTTTATATCTGTTACTTTTTTATTTAACCATTCTTTCGCAGGAAAACCAAAAGTTATCAATGTGTCATTAATATTTATTTCTTTATAATCAAAACTAATTGATAAATTAATTGGGTAAAGATAATTCAAGTAATTACTAGTTTCAGGTATTTTTAATATTATAATGTCCTGACCGTATTCAATATCATTTCTCCAGACAATATTCTCTACAGAATCTATATATTCTGAATTAATGAATGATGTATCTTTTATTAAAGAAAGAGGATGATTTATAAGACTTCTATTTGAATCATATCGCGACAAAACGAATTGATTTAGATACGAATTAACTTTTTTTACAACGTGGAGATTCGTTACTAAATAATGAGAATTGGTTCCTATTGTATCATCATAGACTATAAAACCTGTAGCTTTTGGTACACAGGTATCATTAATACAATATTGAATTAAAAAAACTGAATTTTTATAATTTTCTTGTGAATATGATAGATTATAGAAAATAAATAAATGATAGATAAATAAAATTCTTAACATAAAACTAAAATCATATTCAATATAACAACTTCAATACTCTATCAGGTCTTATCGATCCCAGTAATCTGAATAAATCAGAAAAGGGAATATCCCGATCCCAGGAAAATAAAGTAATAAAAGCTTGGCCAACAACTAAATCTCTTGAAACCAATCCCCAAAATCTGCTGTCCTGACTGTCATCTCTATTATCACCCATCATAAAGTAATAATCTTTTTTAAATGTGTAAGAAGAAACAGGAACATCTTTTATCATAACAACGTTATTTTTTACATCCACTACTCTTTCTTCGTACTCACGGTCGATTATTGTTCTCCATTGTTCAACATTATGGATGTTAAGTGGTATTTTCATTCCTTTGCTTGGAATTACAAGTGGACCATAATTATCGCGATTCCAGGGCAAGCCTTTAGGAAAAATATCATACTCAATAGTTCCTTTTGGGATAGGCTTTAAATAAGTACTATTCTGTCCGCGATAATATTTGATAAATGGCGGTCTCCAGAATTCTTTTCCGTTCACAAAGACAACCTTATCCATAATTTCAACAGTATCACCCGGAGTTCCAATACATCGCTTAACATAGTTTATTCCTTTTTCATTTGGCACAAGCTGGTCTCTATCGCCGGGATATTCAAATACAACAATGTCTTTTGGTTTAGGGTCTTTAAGTGCAGGAAGCCTGAAATAGAGAAGTTCAATTTCTGTAAATGGAATATACTTAGGTGATGATGATCCGTAAATGAAT
>JALHTS010000576.1 GCA_022865965.1 Ignavibacteriaceae bacterium | reverse complement strand
TATTTAGTTAAAGAGACCGCTTCTTCCAAAGCCGAGTTACCACCACCAATAACTATAATTTCCTTATCCTGAAAAAAATCGCCATCACATGTTGCACAATAAGAAATGCCCATTCCTTTAAATTGATCTTCGTTTATAGCCCCGATTTTTCTGGATCTGCCACCCGTTGCAACAATTACTGCGTCTGATGTATAAATATCTTTGTCATTTACAGTTACTTTTTTCAACTCATCGTTCAAATCAAGAGAAGTGATACGAATATTAGATTTAATTTTGCAGCCAAATTTTTGTGCTTGTGATTTCATATTTCGAGCGAGTTCATATCCACTGATATTTTCAAAACCCGGATAATTTGCGATTTCATGAGTTAACACCATTTGACCGCCGACAGCACCTTCGTTAAGAATCAGAGTTTTTACTTTCGCGCGTGATAAATAAATTCCTGCAGTTAATCCTGCAGCACCGGCACCAATTATAATTACATCAAAATGATTATCCATATTTCTTCAGAGTTTTAAATTAAACAAAAAGGAGAGCACAAAGCTCTCCTAAAATTTATTGATTAAAGTGTTCATCAAGGATTGAAGTAACCTGCTCCATCGTCTGTATACTACTGGTCGCTTTTACGAGTTTACCGTTTTTATAATATGCGGTGAATGGTAATCCCTGAAAATTCCTTGTCTCCGGCAAGTTTCTTATAACTTTTGCATCCGGTGAATCAAATTCCATATCCGCAAATTTTACAATTTGATATTTGTCTTCCAATTCTTCCATAATTTCATATACCGGGATGCACATAGGACCCATTCGTCCATAGCAAATCATGACATTTTCGTTATTGTTAATTAGCTCGGAATGTTCTTTTTCCGAAAGTACATGAGTTAGATTAGTTTTTAACATTTTTTCCCTTTCATTATTAATTAGTCTTCTATTACACGCAGAATTATTCTGAGTTCTTCACAATTCATTTTGATTTCGTCCCCACCATATTTTGCAAAGAACCTTTATTTCCTTCTTTTATTTTTTCCAAAGATCATCATCATAATCTTCAGCTATAACGATCACAATACTTGGTTTTTCTTTTGCAGTATCAGAAACAATAAGTCTTTATTTTTAACTTCGATATGATTCCTTAAATTTGAATAGGATTCAAGAATGTTTTTTTAATTGACAAGATTAAAAAGAGGATTTTCTTTATGAAAAGATTAATTGTTCTTTTCTGCTTAATAATCACTCGATTTATGTTTGCTCAAGATCATAGCGAATTTATTACAGATGCATTCAGCTCACCACAGGAAGTTACTCAAACCTGCCTAATGTGTCACGATGAAGCTGCCAAACAAATAATGAGAACTAATCATTGGAATTGGTTGAACGAAGAATTTACCAACGCGAACAACGAAATAGTTAAAGTTGGCAAACAAAATATTATAAATAATTTTTGTATCGCCGTTCCTTCAAATTACCCGAGATGCACAAGCTGTCATGCTGGTTACGGCTGGAAAGATGCTTCATTCGATTTCAGCAATGAAGAAAATGTTGATTGCCTCATATGTCATGACAATAGTGGAACGTATAAAAAAACTCCAACTGGTGCAGGAATGCCCGATGAAGATATTGACTTATTGAAAGTTGCACAAAGTGTTGGTAAATCTACCCGGAATAATTGTGGTATTTGCCATTTCGATGGCGGCGGCGGAACAGGAGTTAAACACGGTGATCTTGACGATAGTCTATATGATCCTGAACCAGAAACCGATGTTCATATGGGCGGTCTTGGTTTTGTTTGCACCGACTGTCACGCAACCGAAGAACATAAAATAAAAGGGGCAAGTCATGGTTCAATGGCTGCAAATGAAAATCATTTTTATTGTGCGGACTGCCATGGTGATGGAGTTCATAAAAGTGAAAATCTTAACAAACATGTAAAATCGGTTGCTTGTGAAACCTGTCATATTCCTGAATTTGCAAGAGTTGTACCAACAAAAACCTGGTGGGACTGGTCATTAGCTGGTGAAGACAGATCACCAGTAAAAGATGAATTTGGTATGGAAACTTACAATAAGCTAAAAGGTGAATTCGTTTGGGCTAAAAATGTTATTCCAACCTATAAGTGGTATAACGGACAGGCAAATTATTATAGGTTCGGCGATAAAATTGATCCTTCAACACCTGTTCAACTTAACGAGCTTACAGGAAATATTAAAGATGCAAATTCTAAAATAGCTCCGTTTAAGGTTATGCGCGGAAAACAAATTTATGACTCAAAAAATAATTACCTGATAGTTCCCAAACTTTTTGGTGAAAACGGATACTGGAAAACTTTTGACTGGAATCTTGCTTCTGAAATGGGAATGAAAGAGATAGAACTTGATTACTCTGGTTCTTTTGGATTTGTGGAAACAGAAATGCATTGGCCGATAAATCATATGGTGGTATCGAAAGATAAAGCGCTTAAGTGTACGAGCTGTCATGGTAAAAATGCTGATAGAATGGATTGGGAAGTGCTTGGTTATCCTGGAGACCCTATGGTTAAGAAAGGGAGAAAACTTTAAGAATAATTTTAGTAAAGCGCAAGGTTTATTTTTCTTTGGTGTGATCCGCTTTTAAGATTTTATTTTTTAATTCAATTACTTCGCGTTGTTCTTCTTTAGAAAGCTGAATTTGTCGGAAATTTAAATTTTGCTGTACCGAAGGTGCCGGAGCAGCAAGCCCTTCGTTTCCATCTACTTCATCAGCCATTGATGAAGCTACTGTTGGCAACTCCGGAGTAACAGAATCTTCATCTTTACCTGATCTACCCACTATACCAAGTTCCGTTTCAACGGATAATACTTGTGGAGTTTCTACTTCTTTTTTTCTAAACCTTACAGAACTTTTTTCCTGAAGTTGCTCTTTCGGTTGTTCACCCTCAGATTTTAATAGAGTAATATCCTCAGAAGAAAATTCAACAATGTCTTTTCTTTCTTCAGGCTCAATTAAGAAAGGATCCTGGTATTCGTAAGCGTTGTTGTCTATAATAATGAATAAAGCTACTGCAGTTGCAAGAACTGCCGTTGCAGGGACAAGTCTTATTGAAATTTTACTCCATAAAGATCTTTCTTTTACAGTTTCCCGCGAGTTTATTTTATTCCAAAGCTTGTGTTCAAAACCAACTGGCGCTTCTATTTTTTTTAGATTTTTTAAATCATCAATCAAATTCTTGTATTTATTTTCATCTCCTGCGGGATACATTTTTTAACCTAATCTTTATAAATATGTTTTAACAATTTCTGAAGTTGTGCTCTTCCTCTGTTTATTCTTGATTTTACTGTACCGACTTCTATTCCCAGTATTTCTGATATTTCTTCGTAAGATAATTCCTGAATGTCTCTTAAGATTACTGCCTGACGATAAACATCTTTCACTTTTAACAATGCTTTTTGAATTATCTCATCTTTTATTCCGCTGTCTGTTGCAACATCTGGTCTATAAGTTTCATCGGGTATATCATAAGTCTGATGATCTTCACCATAATCATTTATCGAAAAAAAGTTTCTTCGTCTTCTCCGTTTATACTCGCTTCTTGCAAGGTTTCCCGCAATTGTATAAATCCATGTATTAAACTTTGCAAGTGAACTATAGGAATCTTTATATCTGAAAACTTTTATAAAAGTTTCCTGAACAACATCGGTACAGGCTTCATAATCTCCCAGAAAACGGTAAACAAAATTTGTTAATGGATTTTTGAATCTCTCAACCAAAATCTCAAACGCTTCTTCGTTTCCGCTCTGCTGGAACTCAAGAATCAGCTCTTCATCGCTTTGTTGACTTAAATCTTTTGTCACCAAACTGCGTTTATACTTTCAGATAGTGAATAAAGTTTCAAAGGTTTTGGAAAAAATAGTTAAATAATGTGAATTTGAGAAGTAAAAAGAGATAAGATGATATTAAGTTATACTAATTATTCAGGTTGAATCCCTTGGTTAAGGAAATGATTCAAATGATTTAATTAATGATTTCTGCAATCAGAACAGTAATAATCGTTTTCGAATCCGTTTGAGTTGTTTTGTTGGCCAAATCCGCTTTTAATAAAGCACGGAAAGCCTCAACAATTTCTTTATTAGAATACTTTTTTCTTGCGCTTAAATAATCCTTGTAATAATATGGATGAGTTCCTACAATTCTTGCTGCTTGAGGCTCGGGAACTTTGGTTGAAATAAGTTCGGGAATTCTGGCTAATCCGGTGAAATATTTTGTCAGCATTGCAACTATCATAACTAAGTCGTTTCCCTTTTCAAGCAGATTGTAAGCATACTTTAGTGCAAGCTCTTTATCTTTTTTCCCAATAGCATTCTGTAAATCGAAAATGGAATACTCTTTAAGTTTTGTTGAGAGAGAAGTTATCGCGTCAAGAGTAATTTCATTTTTATCAGCAAGGAATAAAAATATTTTATCAAGCTGAAGTTCAAGAAGCTGTTTGCTTTCTCCAACCATATCCATCATCAAGCTTGCATTTTCCGATGAGATTTTTTTTCCTCTGCTTTCAACTTCCGAGATTAACCAATCTAAAAGATGTTTGCCTTTTAATTCTTTTGCTTCAAACAAAAAACCGTTTTGCAGAAGAGTTTTATATGGCTCTGAATCCGGATTTGAAATAGCCCCATCATGAATGCAGACAAGCACTGTAAAATCAGCCGGAGATTCTGAATAACGAATTAATTCTTTTTTATCCTTTGGTTTATCCGCTTGCTTAAAGATTATCAATTTCTTTTCTGAACCAAAAGGGAAAGCCTGGGCAGCACCGATCACATCAACAAAATTTATATTCTCACCGTAAAAAGTTTCTTTATCAAAATCAGATGCAATAAATGGCGCAACTTCTTTCTGAATGATATCTAAAAAAACATCAATGTTATAAGAATCCTCTCCACATAGATAATAAACGGGAAAGATGTTACCTTTATGTAATTCCTTATTAATCTCCAGCACAGATGGTATTTTAACTTTTATCTTCGCCATTTTCTGTTTTTAACTTTTCGAATTTAACCGCTTTGTAAATGAAAAATGCCAATCCACCCCAGACTATTCCTAACACGACCAATGCTGTAATAATTGTAAATAAATTCATATTAATTTCTATAATTCAAAACCGATTAAGCACCAAAGGACAATCCGCCGCGGCGGACAAAAAATAAACAATTTTCAATTCACAATTCCAAATATCAAAAACAGTTTTGAATTTATTATTTGATATTTATTTGGAGTTTGGTATTTGAGATTGGAAATTTTCATTAAATATATTTTTTACCATTGTCTTATTCAAAATAATAAATACGGCGATAATAATTCCCCACTGAAAAAGAACTGTTCCTAAATTTTCTGCGTGCAAAGGATTCCACCATTCGGGGTCCCAGGAAATAGATGATATCAGCCACCAGGAAATAAGAACTACAACCTGAACAGGAACAAGAATTCCAATTACAAAATTATACCATTTGCCGATTTTAACATCACTCCCGAATCCGTTTATCACTTCTGTTCTGAATTTATCCACTCCAAACCTGATAATAGAAAATGAAATGAATGCACCGCTTAAAATTAATCCAACTCCCCAAACCCAATCCTGGTTTGCAAGAAAATTCAGATCTATGGCGGATGGAATTCCAAGTAACATTCCTGCTGAAGCAACAATTATCAAAGCTTTCTTTCTTCTCATTCCAAAATCAATCATCGTTCTTGTTGCAAGTTCAACCATTGATATTAAGGAGGTTACTGCAGCAAAGAACAAAGCAAGAAAAAACATTGATGCGAAAATAATATTAACCAAATTGCTTGAGGATATTTTTGAAAAAAGCAAAGGAAGATAGATAAAGGTTAATCCTGTATTTGCTGGACCGGATTGCGAAACTTGTACCATCGCATCAGTTGAACTCAAAGCAAATACTGTTGAAAATATTGTAATGCCTGCAATTATGGAAATTGAATTATTGCCGAATCCGATTAACGCTGCATTAAGAGAAATATCCTCTTTTTTCCTCATGTAGATTGCATAAGTCATTATCAATCCCCAGCCTGCTCCTGTATCCCACGCATTTTGAGTTAGTGCATTCAGCCAGACTTTATAATTCAGAATAACATCAAGATCCGGAGTAAAGAAATATTTTATTCCCTCAATTGCATTTGGCAGAGTTACTGCGCGAACAAATAAAATTAGAAGAATAGCAAGTAAAGATGGAACAAGAAACTTTGTTACTTTTTCTATGCCCTTAGTAACTCCTCTCATTACAACAAACGCAACAAGAACCATTGCAATGAAATGAAAGATCAGCGGAGCATAACCTGAAGAAAAATCATTCCAGTAAGCGAGATGATCAGAAGTATTAAACAAATCACCTGAAGCAGCCGAGAAAAAATATCGTAAGCACCATCCTGTAACAACAGAATAGTAAAACATAATAGCTGTTGAAACAAACACAACAAACGCACCCATCCAGCCAAATTGTTTTCCGGCAGTTTTACCTAATGCCCCCACAGGTCCAAGGCGAGCTGATTTGCCAATAGCAAACTCAGCAATAATAAGAGGTACAGACCAGATAAGTAAAAATATTACCCACGGAATAAGGAATGATCCTCCGCCGTTCTGAGCAACTATTCTTGAGAACCGCCAGATATTGCCAGTGCCAACTGCAATTCCGATTGTAGCGATTATCAGCGCCCAGCGAGATGAGAAAAATTCCTGTTGTTTCATCTACTATAATATAAATAACCGCATCATAAATAATGCGGCTACAAATTAATTATTTTAAAGGTCTTTTTTCTATGGTTACACTTTCCATGACAACATCTTTCAACGGTTTGTCACCGGGTTTACTGGTCTCAACTTTACCAATTGCTTTAACTATATC
>JALHTS010000074.1 GCA_022865965.1 Ignavibacteriaceae bacterium | reverse complement strand
CTCTTTCAGCCTTTTCTTTAAACTTACCCTCAGGATTTTCTTCTTTTAATTTATCTCCAAATTCATCAATAAGACTTTGTGCAATATCTTTAATGTAGTCACCCTGATAATAATCTTCAGGATACTCAATTTGCTCACCAATCAATTGCAAATAACGAAGTCTAACAGAATCACCGAGCACACGCATTTGTCTGCCGGCATTGTTAAAATAATATTCTTTATCAACTTCGTAACCGACCCATTCAAGAAGATTTGCAATCGTATCACCAACTACTGCATTTCGTCCATGTCCAACGGTTAAAGGACCGGTTGGATTTGCGGAAACAAATTCGACATTTGCTTTAAGTCCTTTATACTTATTGCTTTTACCGTAATTGTCTCCCTTTTCTAAAATTATTTTAATTATTTCTGTAATGTATTCTGGTGTGAAGAAAAAATTTATAAAACCCGGTCCTGCAATCTCGGTTTTATATATAACTTTAGGATCAACGTCTAATATTTCAATTATTTGTTGAGCGATTTGTCTGGGATTTTTCTTAAGGATTTTCGAAAGCAGCATTGCGGCATTTGAAGATAGATCACCGTGTTCCTTTTGTTTTGGAACATCAATCACGTGATTTATATGAGCGAGTTCAGGAATTTTTTCTGAAGCAGCATAAAAGATTTTCTTCAGATATTCTTTCATGCTTTTTTCTTTACAGTAGTGGTTTTTCTGATTGTTTTCTTTTTCAAAGAAGTTTCTTTCTTTGGTTTAAGCAACGGATCCACAACTTCAATTATTTGCGCATCGCCCCAGAGTTTTTCAAGGTTATAAAAATCTCTTGCTGTTTTTTTAAATACATGAACAACTACATCAACATAATCAAGTAAGACCCATTGGAGAGCCATATAACCTTCTTTATGCCAGCATTTTATTCCTTCATCTCTTAAACTTTTATCAATTTCATCTGCTATTGCTTTAACCTGTGTATCGGAATCGGCAGAGCAAATAACAAAATAATCTGCAAATGTTGTGAGTTTTTTCAGATCGATAATTTTTACATCATAACCTTTTTTTGTGAAGATTAATTCGGAAATCGTATTTGCAAAATCTTTTGAATTCAATTTTTAATTCCTTACTTATTGATTAATAACGTATTATAATCTTTGCCGATAATTAAAGTTACATCGAGAAAATACTGGTTGTTAAATTGCTTTATGATTTTTCTTTTCTCGACACCAATTGCTTCAGCAACCATAGATGATTTTTCGGGATTGTTTGATCTGTCTATTATCAATGTATTGTCAACATCAAACGAAGAATAATTTCCCTTATTTACAACATCAAAACCTTCGGTTCTTAAAAATTCAGTGAATCTGTCGGCAACTCCTGTAACACCACAACCATTAAGTACTTCAATTTGCACCTGGGAAGGTAAGATTATTTTTTGTTCAACAGTTTCTTCTTTAGAAAATGAACTAGAGATTTGAACGATCAAAGCATAGCCGAGAAATAAAATGAGCAGAGCCAGAACAACAATAATGATGTTGTGTAAAAAATTTGAAGCCGGTTTGGAAGCCTTTTTTTGCTGCG
>JALHTS010000575.1 GCA_022865965.1 Ignavibacteriaceae bacterium | reverse complement strand
TATGGAACCAGATAATGCCCATAATATTGAAGGTGGATTTTTTGGATTAGATGTAGAAGCTTTTAAAAATGTTTTCGATCTTAACTTTCTTGGAACTTTGCTCCCCACAATGGTATTCACAAAGGATATGGTGGAGAAGGGTAAAGGTTCTATCCTGAACATTTCATCAATGAATGCCTTTAGACCGTTAACGAAGATTCCCGCTTACTCTGCTGCAAAATCCTCAATTAATAACTTAA
Organism: Ignavibacteriaceae bacterium; assembly: GCA_022865965.1. Taxonomy (GTDB): domain Bacteria; phylum Bacteroidota; class Ignavibacteria; order Ignavibacteriales; family Ignavibacteriaceae; genus JAGXRK01. The sequence goes on along the minus strand of JALHTS010000575.1, from coordinate 2,496 downwards.
CTGAGTGGTTGTCAGTTCACTTTGCAAAGATGAATATTAGGGTTAACGCTATAGCACCGGGATTCTTTTTAACACATCAAAACAAATTTTTGCTGATCGATGAACAAACAAATCAACTAACTGAACGAGGTAAAAAGATCATTTCGAATACTCCTATGGGAAAGTTTGGTAAGCCTGATGATCTGCAAGGTACTGTTTCGTATTTATTATCTGATATATCAAAATTTGTTACAGGTGTTGTTATTCCTGTTGATGGTGGGTTTAATGCCTACTCCGGTGTGTAATTATTTGAGAAAATAAATAATAAAATATTAATTATTATAAGAGATGCGGAAAATGAGTAATGGTTTGAAGATTAATCCAAAAGGTTCTCTGGATTTTGTATCGCTTGGTGCGTTAGTGCATCGATTGGATCCAGGTATTATTCCTTTTAGAAAAGCAACAGAATGCAAGATTTATGTGAGTGGTGGAGAGTTCAATGTAGCAGCAAACTTAGCTGATTGTTTCCGCTTGAACACAGGGATTGTAACTGCAAAGGTAAATTATCCTATTGGTGATTTAATTGCTGAGCGTGTGAAAGCGATGGGTGTGAAACCGTTCTTCAAGGAATTTAAACATAATGGTGTTAATGGACCAAATATGGCAACTGTTTATAGTGATCGTGGTTTTGGATTACGAGCTCCGGTAGTTTTCTACAATCGATCTAATGAAGCTGCTGCACTTTTAAAACCCGGTGACTTCAACTGGGATGAAATATTTGACGGTGGAGTTCGCTGGTTTCATAGTGGTGGAATATTCGCATCACTTTCTGAAACTACCGGCGAACTAATTATTGAGGCAATGAAAAAGGCTAAAAAGGCAGGTGCCGTTGTGAGCTTCGATCTAAACTTCCGTGCAAAATTATGGAATATTTGGGGTGGTGAACAAAAAGCTGTTGAAGTAATAAAACGAATTGTTGAGCACGTAGATGTTTTGGTGGGCAATGAAGAAGATCTTCAAAAAGGTTTGGGTATTCCTGGTCCCGAGGTTATTACCAAATCGAAACTTGATCCAAGTACATTTTTTAGTATGATAGATGATGTTGTATCAAAGTATCCAAAAATAAAAGTTGTGGCCACTACACTCCGTGAAGTACATTCCACGAACAGACACAGCTGGAATGCAGTTGCTTGGATCAACGGTAGTACGTATTCTGCACCGACTTGTGAGATGGATGTTATAGATAGAGTAGGTGGTGGTGATGGATTTGCAAGCGGATTTATTTATGGTTTGTTATCAAATGCCGCTCCGGAAATGGCAGTAAAACTTGGATGGGCACATGGTGCGCTTCTAACCACATATCCGGGTGATACAACTATGGCAACCTTAGAAGAGGTTCAAGCATTCACTAAAGGTGGTTCTGCTCGTATTCAGCGTTAGTCAATAAGTCTGTAAATTTAATTTAGAAAGTGTTTCGAATTTAGATGATACTATTTGCTCAAGGTTCAGCAAAAGAAGAACTGACCGAAAAAGAAATTAAAGAAAGTCTTTTCAGTGCGCTGAACAAACTGGGCGATAAAAATAAAGTATTGGCTATTCCTCCGGATTTTACACGTCTTCATTCTAAAGCTGGTGAACTTACTCGCTATACTTATGAGTATTATAAAGAAAAGCTGACTGATATTCTTCCCGCGCTTGGGACTCATAATGCCATGACCGAAAATGAAATCTCCACGATGTTTGGAGATATTCCGAAAAGTTTGTTCAGAATTCACAATTGGAAGAAAGACCTGGTTACACTCGGAGAAGTGCCTTCAGAATTTGTTAAGGAGGTATCAGAAGGAAAGGTAAATTATAATTGGCCTGCGCAGGTAAATAAATTATTGGTTGAAGGGAAACATGATTTGATTTTATCAATAGGACAGGTTGTCCCGCACGAAGTAGTTGGTATGGCAAATTATAATAAGAATATTTTTATTGGTACTGGCGGAAAAGAAGGTATAGATAAAAGTCACTTCCTCGGTGCTATTTACGGGATGGAAAGAATGATGGGGCGTGTAGACACACCGGTGAGGCGTGTACTGGATTATGCATCGGATAATTTCGCGAAACATCTTCCCATTATTTACATATTAACTGTTGTTGGTAAAGCTGAAAATGGGAAGCTCGTTGCTCGTGGATTATTTATAGGTGATGACTATGAATGTTTCAAGATGGCAGCAGAGCTTTCATTAAAAGTTAATTTTGAAATGATCGACCAACCGTTGAAGAAAGTTGTAGTATATCTTAATCCGTATGAATTTAAATCAGCCTGGCTTGGCAACAAAAGTATTTATCGAACGAGAATGGCAGTTGCCGACGGCGGTGAGTTAATCGTTCTTGCACCGGGATTAAAAGAATTCGGCGAAGATCCTGGTATTGATAAACTCATTAGAAAATATGGTTATATAACTACTCCCGAAGTACTGAAATTTGTAAAAGAGAATGACGACTTGCGCAATAACCTGAGCGCTGCCG
>JALHTS010000574.1 GCA_022865965.1 Ignavibacteriaceae bacterium | reverse complement strand
TGGAGCAATTAACTTCAATTACTGGAAATATAAAAAGTGTTACCGAGGAAAATCTTCAGGCAAGAATACGCGGACTTTATTTAATGGCTTTTTCAAACAATAATAATTTTTTACTTTTAACTACAGGAAATAAATCAGAAGTAGCAACCGGTTACTGTACTTTATACGGCGATATGTGCGGCGGATTGGCTGTTATTGCTGATGTTTATAAAACTGATATTTATCGCATTACTAATTATATCAACAAAGAAAAAGAAATAATTCCGCAAGAAATAATAAACAAACCACCGTCTGCAGAATTAAAACCAAATCAGACTGATCAGGATATTCTTCCGCCTTATGAGTTGCTTGATAAAATTTTAAGAATGTACCTGGAAGAAAATAAAGAGTTTGAAGAAATATCATCTATCATTGGTGAGGAGGAAATAGTAAAAAAAGTTCTTCGAATGGTTGACCTTAGTGAATTTAAGAGAAAACAAGCTGCCCCGGCTTTACGCGTATCTTCAAAAGCATTTGGTTATGGCAGAAGATTTCCGATTGTTCAGGGTTGGAGAAAATGACAAATAGTGGATACGGATTGGAGAACGGAAGTTGGGCGTAAGTCACTCATATCCTACTACTTCAAATCAGTTATTTAATTCCAGAAATGTTTTAACAATTAGTCAATAAAATACAACAAGATTATATATGAAATACTTGAAAATTCTGACAGGTTTAATTTTAATAATTACTTCTCATTCATTTGCTCAATTTGGTTTTAATCCCGATTTGCTGAATATAAAAACATATCTTTCATTGGATAAAGTTTATACAGGCAGTGAATTTAAAATTGCACTCAAAGTTAATATTGAAAAAGAATGGCACATCAATTCAAACCATCCTTTAGAAGATTATTTAATTCCTTCCGAATTAACTATTCAGGAAGATCAAAACTTCAAATTGAATAAAGTAGTTTATCCGAAAGCTCAGGATTTTAAGTTTGCTTTTTCTGAAAATCCTTTGTCTGTTTGGGAAGGTGAAATAATTGTCGGTGCAATATTAAAAGTAAATGAAAATGTTGAACCGGGCACTTATTCTCTCATTGTAAATTTTGATTATCAAGCTTGTAATGATATGAGCTGTCTCGCTCCAACCTCTATTTCTGATACTATTGAAGTAATAGTCGCTGACAGAAAAGATGTTGTAAATCAGATTAACGGAGAGATTTTCGACGAACTTGATCTTTCAATAGAATCGCAAATATCTACATCCAAAAAAAAAGATGACCCAATCTCTTCAGCATTAGAAAGTGAGGGAATTTTACTTGGTTTAGTTCTTGTTTTCTTAGGCGGATTAGCACTTAACCTTACACCCTGCGTTTATCCGCTTATTCCTATCACAATTGGTTACTTTGGCGGACAAAGTGAAGGTAAAACAAGCCGTTTGTTTTTAATGGGATTACTTTTTGTTTTAGGGATGGCTGTAACTTATTCTATTGTTGGTGTAGTTACATCGTTAAGCGGAGCCATTTTTGGTGCATTACTTCAAAACCCGATAGTCATTTTACTAATTGTTGCAATTTTTATAGTGCTTTCATTAAGCATGTTTGGAGTTTATGAATTCAAAGTTCCTGATAAACTTGTTGCAAAAGCAGGCGGTGCTAAAGGCGGATTCTTCGGTGCTTTCTTTATGGGTTTAACAATGGGAATCGTTGCTGCTCCTTGCATTGGTCCATTCGTTATAGGATTAGTTACTTATGTTGCCGCAAAAGGTGATCCTTATTTCGGTTTCTTAATGTTTTTTGTTCTTGCTCTGGGATTAGGTTTACCATATTTGTTTCTAGCGATCTTCTCAGGAAAAATAAAAAGTCTTCCGAGAGCGGGGGAATGGATGGAAGCCGTAAAACATGTTTTTGGTTTTATTCTTCTTGGAATGGCACTTTACTTCCTTCTCCCGTTGTTACCAAAGGAAATTTCAGAATATGTACTTCCTGTTTTTGGAATCCTTGCTGCGTTGATTCTTTTATTCTTTGACAAAAAAGGAAATAATGTTCGCGCATTCAGAATATTCAAATATGTTTTTTCAGTTTTGATAATTGCAGTTTCTATTTTTGCTTTGGTTCCTGCCGATAAAAATTCTATTGAATGGGAATATTACTCAGAAACAGCTTTAGCGAATCTTGATGATAAAAAAGGTATTATAATAGATTTTTATGCTGATTGGTGTATTCCTTGCAAAGAATTAGATGCACTTACATTTTCGGATCAAAGAGTAATTGATCTTTCAAAAACATTTGCAGCCTTTAAAGCAGATATGACTAAATCCGTTTCACCGGAAGTTGAAATCTTAAGAAATAAATATAGTATTGTCGGAGTCCCCACGGTTCTTATTCTTGATATAGATGGAAAAGAATTGTATCGAATTACAGGCTTTGTAAATGCGGATGAATTTTATAACATTCTAACAGATTTGTTTTAAGAGATGCATGTTCAATTTAATTGTTAATTCACAAACTACTTTGTAGTTTTACCAGAACATTTTTAAAAAATATTAGAGAGAGTGATGTCAAAAGTAAAAGAAGTTCTCAAACTAAAAGAGGTAACGGTCAGGTTTGCCGGTGATTCCGGAGATGGTATGCAATTGACCGGATCTCAGTTCAGTGATACAACTGCCTTGGTTGGAAATGATCTTAAAACTCTTCCGGATTATCCAGCAGAAATCCGAGCTCCTGCCGGAACTATATATGGTGTTAGTGGATTTCAGTTACACTTTAGCAGTGAGGATATTTATACACCGGGCGATCAGCCCGATATGTTAGTTGCAATGAATCCTGCGGCATTAAAAAAGAATCTGCCTGAATTAAAGAAAGGCGGAATTATAATAGTTAATATTGATGCATTCGATACAAAAAATCTTAAACTTGCCCATTATGATTCTAATCCCCTTGATGACGATACATTAAGTGGTTACGATGTTCATAAGGTACCAATTTCAACATTAACAGCCCATGCTTTGGAAGGAACAAAACTTTCTCCTAAAGAAGTTGCCAGATGTAAAAACTTTTT
>JALHTS010000573.1 GCA_022865965.1 Ignavibacteriaceae bacterium | reverse complement strand
TACTCGGTCAATTATGAAGGCAAAGGAGGTTTATCTGAAATTTTTATAGGAACATCTGTTTTACTTCCAGCAAATATAGCTTTAGGAGCTACACTAGATTACTATTTTGGTAATTTATCATACAAAACTAAATTAGATTTTATTGATCAAACAAGATATCCCGCTGAATTTGAAAAATTACATAAGGCAACAGGATTTGGAACTACCATTGGATTGTTATCGCCTGATTTGTCAATGGTTTTTGGTGAAAATTCTGTCATATCAAATTTACGTTTTGGTTCTGCTTTAAAGTTAGTTCCTGAAATGGATATTGACACATTATACATTTCCAGATCTAATACTGTTGAAGATACTTTGCTTTCTGCAAGAACAACAATGAATGTCCCTATCCGGATTACAACTGGAATAAGTTTTAATTTATTCTCAGTTTATCTGGTTAGTTTAGATTATTCATTTCAACCCTGGAGTGAATATAAATTAGCAAATCAAACACAAAATGTTCTTAGAGATTTGCACAAAATCAGCACAGGGTTTGAATACAAACCTAGACAAATTATTGGAGCATCTGTGTGGGAACAAATGATTTGGCGTGCCGGTTTAAGCTATGAAAAAACGCAATATTTGATAAATAATCAGGGAATTGATCAGTATTCCGTATTTGGTGGTTTTTCGTTTCCACTTGGCATAGAAAATAGCATAGATATTGCAGTTCAATATTCAATGAGAGGAACAACTGATTTAGGACTTCTCAGAGAAAACATAATTAAATTAAATTTAGGAATCAGTTTTGGAGAAATCTGGTTTTTAAGATTCGATTATTAAAAACAATTAAGGACTAAAGTGAAAACGATAATCAATTTATTTGCAGTAACAATACTGTTTATGTTTTTCATAAACTGTGGAAGTACGTCAACTGCTCTTGATCGGGCACCTTTATCCTCCGCAGATTCTATGAAGGTACTTGAACAGTACAGTCTTTTTTCTGAATATCATAAGAATAAAGACTTTATAAGTGCTTTACCGTATGGTTGGAAAGTGTTAGAAATGGATCCTGTCCGATTTGCAAAATTTTTCTATTATAAAATGGAAGAAACCTTATGGTTTGTTCACGATTCAGCCGATGTGTCTGATTTGGAAGTTAAAGCTGTTGAGGATTCTATATTAGGATTTTATGACAGCGCAATTAAGTATTATCCTGATGATAAAGCTTATTTTCAGGCTCGAAAAGCTTTTGTAAAAGAAATTTGGTTAGATGCTGATCCTATCGAAGTAATTAAGGATTATGAATTAGCTTTTGAGTGGAAACAGGATTTTTCATCTTATTATTATCATCGTTTAGGACAGCAATATAAAAATAATGCTGATGAAAGTAACGATTATAAAACCAAGGCTTTAGATATTTACTCTTTACTTACGGAAAGAGAGCCGGATAATCCACAATGGGTATCTGAACTTGAAAGTCTTGCTGAAAATATTGATGAACTTGTTCAGCTGACAAAAAGAACGTGGGAATTAGATAAAGAAAATCTTCAAAAAGCCTGGAGATTTGCTTCGATGGCTATTCGTGCAAGTGAGTTCAGTACAGCAATTGAACCTTTGGAATTTCTGGTTCAAAAAGATCCTGAAAATATTAATTACTGGAATCAATTAGCCTCTGCTTATCAGAAAACTGATCAGTTAAGTAAAGCAGAAAGTGCATATAGAAAATTAATTCAACTTGAGCCTAAGGCAAAAGAACACTATTTGAATCTTGGGATAAATTTTAGAGAGCAGGGGAGACTTTCTGCAGCCAGATCTGAATTTCAAAAGGCAAACGATATTGGCGGTGGATGGGCACTT
>JALHTS010000572.1 GCA_022865965.1 Ignavibacteriaceae bacterium | reverse complement strand
TGCCAGGCATTTTTATTCTTATGGATTTTCATCCATATTTGCAAAACGATAGAAACGTTCGCTTAATAAAAGAACTAGCTTCAAATGCCGAAAGACTGAGGCAAACACTCATTTTTGTCTCTATACAGATTGAATTACCAAACGAAATAAAACATCTCTCAGCACAATTTGATTTGTCTTTTCCGGATATAATTAAGATAAAGCAATTCATAATTCAACTGGTACAACAATGGCAAAAAGAAAATCCCTCACAAAAGATAATTGTGGATGAAACTGTTATTGATGCTTTTATTAATAATCTAAGGGGACTTTCATTCTCTGAAATTAAGCGGATTACATATAATGCACTTGCTGACAATACTATTTCTAAAGAAGATATACCTGAAATAGCAAAAGCAAAGTATCACTTATTGAATAAAGATAATGTTCTTTATTATGAACATGACACTTCAACATTTGCAGAAGTTGGTGGCTTAAATAATCTAAAAAATTGGCTTGAAAAAAGAAAACTAGTTTTTCTTTCTGACACAAAAGATAAGATTATTGACATTCCTAAAGGTGTACTGCTTTTAGGTGTTCAGGGAAGCGGTAAAAGTTTGGCGGCAAAAGCTGTTGCCGGAACGTGGGGAATTCCTTTGTTGCGACTGGACTTTGGGACTTTATATAATAAATTTTATGGAGAAACAGAGCGTAAAATTAGAGAGTCATTAAAAATGGCAGATCGAATGGCTCCCTGTGTATTATGGATAGATGAAATTGAAAAAGGATTAGCCTCTGAATCGAACGATAGCGGTACATCAAAGCGAGTTCTTGGTACATTATTAACGTGGATGTCAGAAAGGAAAACCTTTGTTTTTCTTGTGGCTACGGCAAACAATATTCAAAATCTTCCTCCGGAATTATTACGAAAAGGAAGAATGGACGAAATATTTTTTGTTGATTTACCGGACAAGTCAATAAGAAAAATTATTTTTGAAATTCATTTAAAGAAAAGAGGATTAAATCCGGCAGATTTTGATTTAGATTTAATTTCTGATAAATGTCCAGGATTTTCAGGTTCAGAAATTGAGCAGGTAATTGTTTCAGGTTTTTATTCAACTGTTGGTGGCTACATGCAACTAAGTACTGAAATCCTACTCGATGAAATTACAAAAACTAAACCGCTCAATGTCGTAATGGCGGAGAATATAGCTATGATGAGAGAATGGGCAAAGAATCGCACCGTTCCTGCAAATTAGATAAGTTTTAATAATTTATGGCACTTTGCCAGCCGGATTGCTTGCTGATGTTGCAGGAATTCTTGGTGCACTCTTTATAGTTAAGCTTTTGTTTGGGTGAAAATTGTAGGGCGAATATTTTGTCTCAGTTTAGACATTCATGCTCGATAATTATTAGTTATGTGTGATAGTAAATGAGCAAAACAGATATAAACAAGTTTGAAAGTAAATTTCCTTCCCTTGAAAAAGCAAAGGGTTTTATCAATGAACTTAGAAATGTTGATTTAGTAAATACAAGTCTTGAAGAAATTGATAATCTAATTAATAGTGTTTTTAAATATATTCCATTCCCAACTGGTTCAATAAACAAAGGTGAAATCTTATTTCGAGCAAGAGTAAACAAAAATGAAATTGGATTTGAAAATATTTCTCAACTTGGATTGAAAAGAAGAGATAGAGATTTAGATTCTGATTATGGAAGAGCAAATCGTCCAACTGAATCTATTTTTTATTGTTCTAACAATTTCGGCTTAGCTTGTGCTGAAGTTCTGCATAATCTTAAAGATTCATTTAATCGAAAAAAAAGATTGCTGTAACCACTGTCAGTGAATGGGAAACATTGAGAACCATAAATTTTACTCCTGTTTTTTATAGCGAACCAGTGTTAAAAGTACGAAAAGAAGTCGCAATATTTAAAGATAGTATTTCGAAATATTATCGGTCAAATGGTTTATTTAAAGCTAAAACGTTAGATGTTAGTGATTTAATTCTCGAATTTTTTTGCGATGAATTTTCTAGAAATGAAATTAGCGCACCATATGATTATAAATTTAGTGTTTGGTATATGTGGAAGCTAAAGCGAATGAATGATTTAATCAATCCAAAATTTAAGGAAAATAAATTTGATGGAATTGTTTATCCTGGTGTTGCTATGAGATATAAAGGTGATAATATAGCTCTTATTGCGGATGACTTGGATAAAAAAATCAAATTTAAAACTGCATATGAATTACTATGCACTGAATTTGATTTTGAAAATGCAATATTTAAATATGCTAAAATTGGAGAGTTAGAATCCCTTGATACTAAAGGCAATTTAAAGTGGAAGTAAAAATTTAATAGCTAAAAAATCACACATAACCTCTTTATTAAGTAAAAAGTCAAAACGAAGCTAAGATTAAAGTTTTTGAATAAAATATGAAAGTATTTGTAACACGTAAAATTCCTGAAATTGGTCTTAAGCTGTTAAGAAAAAAGTATGATGTTAAAGTTCACAAGTCACCTTTGCCAATCTCAAAATCAGCATTAATAAATAATGTTAAAAATTGTGATGCATTGATTCCACTTCTTACTGATAAGATTGATAAAGAACTCATCGATAAAATGAAACAATGTAAAATAATTGCAAACTACGCTGTTGGCTTTAATAACATTGATGTTGAATACGCAAAATCTAAAGGAATAGCAGTAACCAATACTCCTGATGTTTTAACTGACTCAACCGCTGATCTGGCAATGACGCTCACTTTGGCGTGCGCAAGACGGTTCAATGAGGGGGAAGAAGTGATGCGAAATAAGAAATTTGGCGGCTGGCATCCTACTTTTCTGCTCGGAATGGAATTGAAAAATAAAACATTTGGAATTCTTGGTGCCGGAAGAATAGGAACCGCAACAGCAATACGAGCTAACGGATTTGGCTGTAAAATTCTTTACTATTCTATTAAACGAAATAAATTCCTTGAGCAAAAAACAAAAGCAAAAAAAGTATCTCTTGAAAATCTTCTTAACAATTCTGATATAATTTCAATTCATCTGCCTCTTAATTCAAAAACTGATCATCTTCTGGACAGAAAGAAATTAGAATTGCTCAAAACTTCTGCAATATTAATTAACACAGCCAGAGGCGAAATTGTAGATGAAAAGTATCTTATCAGAATGCTGAAAAATAAGAGGATTTTTTCAGCAGGATTTGATGTATATGAAAATGAGCCTAAAGTAAATCCGGAATTGATTAAATTAAAAAATGTTGTACTTCTTCCGCATCTAGGAAGTGCAACAAATGATGCAAGAAATGCAATGTCGCTGCTTGCTGCAAAAAACGTTGATGCAGTTTTAAGCGGAAAAAGTCCGATTACCCCGGTCTGATATGCAGGGTTATGTTGATAACCAATCCCCGAATTGATATTTTTACTAATAAAAATAAAGTGAATATTTAAATGAGAATTGGAATACCGAGAGAATCTCTTTATGAAGAAAAGAGAGTATCGCTAACACCGGCAGGTGTTGATGCTTTAGTAAGAGCCGGGCATACAGTTTATATTGAAACAGAAGCCGGGTTCGAAAGTCACTTCAGCGATGAAGAATATGCTAAAATTGGTGCAAACATAGTCTATAGTGCAGAAGAAGTTTTTGGAAGAGCAGAAATGATTGTGAAAGTTGCACCTCTGACTTTTGAAGAAGCTAAAATGCTTCAGGAAAATCAGATTATATTTTCATTTCTTCACCTTGCCGTAGCAAAAAAGAACATTATAGAAATTCTGCTCAAAAAGAATGTTACGGCAATTGGATATGAACTTATCGAAGATGAAGAAGGCAAATTACCCGTGCTTCATACGATGAGTGAAATTGCCGGGCAACTTGCTATACAAGTTGCGGAAAGACAACTTGAGAGCTTTAGCAGCGGAAGCAGAGGTATTTTACTCGGTGGAATTACCGGAGTCGCTCCTGCTGCAGTT
>JALHTS010000571.1 GCA_022865965.1 Ignavibacteriaceae bacterium | reverse complement strand
CGGGGATTTCTGCATAATGAACACAGTATCAGTTTTTTCCTCTTTGATCAGAAGTTCTTCACTTTGAGAGAAAAGATTTGATGTGAGAAAAATAAAAAGTATAACTGTACTAATTATAATTCTTATCAATGATTTCGAATAGTTCGAATAGTCTTTCAAGTTCATTATTTGAATAGAACTCAATTATTATTTCTCCGGAACCATCTTTCTTTTGTTTACAAGATACTTTGGTTCCGAATATTTTTCTTAATTTATCTTCAACATCTTTGAAGTTTGCAGTTAATACTCTGTTCCTTCCAGAAATTGAAAAAGATTTTTTATGAGGTTTTTCTTCCTGACCTATTTTTTTAACAAGCTGTTCAACTTTTCTAACAGAAAGACTATTGGCAAGGATTTTTTCAAGAATCTGAATTTGAGTTGCCTCATTTGGAATATTTATCAATGCTCTTGCATGCCCGGAAGATATCTCTTCATTGACAAGGGCTTCCTGAATCTTATAAGGTAATTTTAACAACCTAATTGAATTTGCAATTGTTGTTCTGTCTTTTCCTACTTTATCAGCAATTTCTTCCTGTGTTAGATGGCATTCTTCCATTAGTCTTTTAAAAGCTCTTCCTATCTCAATTGGATTAAGCCTTTCACGCTGAATGTTCTCAATCAATGCAAGTGCTAATAAAATTTCGTCGGAATCAACTTTAATTATATATGCCGGAATTTCTTTGTAGCCAATATCTTTATAGGCACGCAGTCTCCTTTCGCCTGAAATTAGTTGATAACGATTACCCTGAATTCTTCTTACTGTAATTGGCTGGATTAATCCGTTTGATATTATTGATTTTTTTAATTCTTCTAATGCCTGCGGGTCAAAACTCATCCTAGGTTGATATGGATTCGGCGAAATAAATTCTACGGCTATCCTGGCTAAAATATCAATCAGTTTACCGTCATCATCTTTAATATTAGAATAATCAGGTGGTTGAACCAGATCCTGATTTACAATTGCATTGGGATTCATCAACGCATCCAAACCTCTTCCTAAAACTGGCTTAACTTTGCTCATGTTCTTTATTCTGAGTAATTACCGAATTCCTTTCTAAAAATTCAGATGCAAATGACATATAATTTTTTGCGCCTGACGAAATTGCATCATATAATATAATTGGCTTGCCGTAGCTTGGGGATTCTGAAATTCTAACGTTTCTATGAATGACAGTATTAAAAACTTTTTCTCCAAAATACTTTCGTACTTCTTCTGCAACCTGATGAGATAACCTTAATCGAGTATCAAACATTGTAAGTAAAACACCTTCGATTGCTAAATCAGGATTGTAATGTTTTTTAACAATATTTATTGTATTAAGCAGTTGTCCAAGTCCCTCAAGAGCAAAATACTCACATTGAACCGGAATTAGAACTGAATCAGATGCAGCTAATGCATTGAGCGTAAGCAAACCGAGAGAAGGCGGACAATCAATTACAATAAAATCATATTCATCTTTTATTTGTGCTAAAGCTTTGCGCAGAATTGCTTCTCTGCTTTCTATATCAACCATTTCGATTTCTGCACCGACGAGATGTATGTTTGCAGGAAGAATATCCAGGTGCGGCATAAAAGAATTAATTATTGCTTTTCTTATTTCTTCTGTTCCAATTAGGACATCATAGACCGATGGTGATTGATTTGCAGCGCTTAATCCGGATGAAGAATTTGATTGAGGATCGATATCCACTAATAAAGTTTTCTTTTCGGCTGCTGCTAACAGAGAGGAGAGATTTATTGCCGTAGTAGTTTTACCTACTCCTCCCTTTTGATTTGCTATGGAAATAATTTTTGCCATCAACGATACTGTTTAAAATTAAATACAAAAATAAGTCATTATTATCACTATAAAAACTAATTCTTAAAGAGCAATTTCTTCACCATAATTCATTACTTTACATCCAATTCCTTTTGCCTCAACTTTAGTTTTGAATTCTTTCGGATCGGCTTCAATTACAGGAAAAGTATTGTAGTGCATAGGTATAGCTGAAATTCTAGGAGAAACAAAATCTGCTGCTTTTACTGCGTCATCAATTCCCATAGTAAAATTATCACCGATAGGAAGAAGCATATAATCAATTGGATTCATCTCACCAATTAATTTCATATCATAAAATAAACCCGTATCTCCTGTATGGTAAATACACTTATTATCGATAGAAACAATTACTCCCGCCGGTTCACCTGCGTATTGATTATCTGGTGTAAGCGAGCCATGATGAGCGATTGTAAATTTCACTTTACCAAAATCAAACTTATGGCTGCCGCCAATATGCATATTGTGTGCTTT
>JALHTS010000570.1 GCA_022865965.1 Ignavibacteriaceae bacterium | reverse complement strand
TGAATTTGATGAAACTCCTACCAGATCTATAATTCTTGCAACCCTGGAAAGCATTCCCGGAATGCCGACACCCATAGGAATTTTCAGGGAAGTCTCTAAACCAACATATGATGGAGGCGTTGAAAAACAAATTGAAGATGTCACCGCTAAATTAGGTAAAGGTGACTTGCAAAAAACTCTTTATAGCGCAAATACCTGGGAAGTAAAGTAATCAAAACTTATATCGGAAATCTATTCATAATGGGCTTTGGAATTTTCCTTAGCCCGTTTAGTTTTTAGCTCATGATTGATTTCGAAAAACTAAAACAAATTATTCTTAACAATAATTCTTTTCTTTTAACAACTCACGTTAATCCCGATGCTGATGCTATCGGGTCAGAAATAGCATTCTACCAATTGCTCAAAAAATTAAATAAAAAGATTGTTATTTATAATCCTAGTCAAACACCATACAATCTGGAATTTCTTGATACTGAAAAAACTATTAAAAAATTCAGTCCTGAAATTGATTCGAATATCTGTAACGATGTTGATGTTTTAATTGCTCTTGATTTTAATAAGTTAGACAGAATCGTAAGTATGAAAGATGCATTTAATTCATCATCCAAAATAAAAATCTGTATAGATCATCATCAGGATTCAGAGAATTTTGTAGATGAACTATTTATAGGATTGGATTATAGTGCAACTGCAGAGATTATTTACGACTTTATTAAAAAAACAAGAATAGTTGAATTAGATTTTTCGTTAGCAAATCCAATTTATGCTGCAATTATGACAGATACTGGATCATTCAGATTTGAAAGAACAACTCCTGCGCTTCATCGTATAATTGCAGAGTTATTGGAAAAGCGTGTTGATCCGGGTGAAGTGTATGATAAAATCTATGACCAGAGTAAATTTAGTAAAATTAAATTGCTTGGAAAGACTCTTAATTCCTTGATGCTAACTGCTAATAATCAAATAGGTTATATGATATTAACTCAAAATGATTTTAGCGAAGTTGATGGAATTGAAAGTGATACGGACGGTTTCGTTAACCTTTCGTTATCCATTGAAAATGTTCGATTAGGAATTTTATTTATAGAGTTGAAAAGTGGATTTAAAGTCAGTTTCAGATCGAAAGGGAATTTGCCCGTAAATAAACTTGCGGCTGAATTTGGTGGAGGCGGACATATAAATGCTTCGGGAGCACGTTTTCATGACTCTAAACTCGATGAGTTTTTTCCTATAATTTTAAATAAAGCACAAGAATACATTAACAAATATCAGTGAGAAAATGTTTAAACTAATCGTAAAATCCGGTGAAAAGAAAATAGTCTATAAACCTTTATCAATTGTCTATAAATATATCTTTGATGATGGTAAGCTATCAACAGGTTTGAAAAATCTTGAGAGAATATTCAATATGAAATTCTCTGAGTTGGATAAGAAAAATTTTGTCTTTGAAAAATTTGAGAGACTTAGGATTTCGAATCCAAAAACCAAACCGGATGAACTGATAATAAGAAAAGTCAAAAAAGATGAAAAATTTAATGTAGAAATATTTCGTAATGATTTAGCTTCATTCATCAATGAGCTCAAGAACGAAAATCCAAAATACCTTCACATTTTTATACCTTCAATCAGAAATGTAAGAGAATATTTCAAGGATGAAGAATACTATTATCAAACATTTATAGAAGGTGTTTATTACGGAAATTATTCATTTGATAGGTATAAATCCGATAAGAAAAAGCTTCGAGAACTTAATGTTTTGTTTTATGCTGATGATCTTAAAAAATTAAAATCTGCTATTATAAAAGCGCGCAATACTATGGAAGGCGTTGTATTTGCAAGGGATTTGCAAAATGAACCCGGAAATAATTTAACTCCTCAAAAATTTGCGAACAGATTAAAGGAACTAAAAAATACAGGAATTCGAGTTAGAGTTTTTAGTGAAGATGAAATTAAAAGAATGAAAATGGGAGGATTGATTGCTGTTGGACAGGGAAGTGTTAACAAACCAAGATTTATCGTACTTGAATATAAGTCCGGAAAAAAGAAAAGTAAGCGACTTAAAAAAATTGCATTGGTCGGAAAAGGAATAACTTTTGATTCAGGCGGAATTTCAATAAAACCTTCTGCAAATATGGGTGAGATGAAAGGTGATATGTCAGGAGCTGCAGTTGTTGCCGGAACTGTTTTAGCGGCAGCTAAAAATAATTTACCTGTCCATCTATATGGAATAATTCCTTCTGCAGAAAATATGCCTTCCGGAGAATCCTTCCGTCCCGGTGATATCATTAAAACTGCCTCAGGAAAATCAGTTGAAGTTGATGATACGGATGCAGAAGGACGAGTAGTTCTTGCTGATGGACTTCACTATGCTTCTAAATTAAAAGTTGATGAAATAATTGATCTAGCAACTCTTACCGGTGCAGTTGTTGTTGCTCTGGGTGAAATTGCTGCCGGATTATTTACTCATAACGACAAACTCGCTGGTGATCTATATCAAAGCGGAATGAAAACTTATGACCGTGTTTGGCGTTTGCCATTGTGGGCTGATTATCACGAATTAAATAAAAGCGAAGTAGCCGATGTTAAAAATGATGGAGGAAGATGGGGTGGAGCAATTTCCGCAGCTAAATTTTTAGAAAATTTTGTGGATAAAAATATTCCTTGGGCTCATATTGATATAGCCGGTCCAGCATTTAAAAATCCTTCAAACAATTATAGCAAAAAATATATGACAGGGTTTGGCGTCAGATTGTTGGTCGATTATCTTGTTAAGAATAGCAAAGTTTAGAAAAGATATAACGTAAAGAATTCTTTAGAAAAAATAGGGTTATAACGGGATAGATAATGACATTCTATTCCTTATATCCGTATGCAAATATAACAACAGCTAACAAATAAGCTGGAAATCACTTCTGGCTTATCAATCCGTCTTTCATTTCATAAACCTTATCGGCTAACTTTACCAAACCAGGATTATGAGTAACAATTATAAAAGTAATTTTTAATCTGTCTCTTAATTCAAATAGAAGCTTGTGAATTGATTCGCTATTTGCTGAGTCCAAATTTCCTGTTGGTTCATCTGCAAAAATAATTTTAGGATTATTAGCAAGTGCTCTTGCAACTGCTACTCTTTGCTGTTCTCCGCCTGAAAGTTCTGCCGGTTTATGATCCAGTCTTTCCGTTAATCCAACTGAATCTAATAATGCTTTTGCTCTTTCAATTGATTTATTTAATGATAGTCCGCTGATCATTAATGGAATTGCTACGTTTTCAAGTGCAGTAAACTCAGGAAGAAGATGATGGAACTGAAATATAAATCCAATATTCTGATTTCTGAATTTGGATAGCTTTTCATCGCCGTATCTGAATATGTCTTTACCGTCAAAGAAGACTTTACCGCTGTCTGGTTTATCTAATCCGCTTAGAAGATGCAGTAAAGTACTTTTACCCGCACCGGATGCACCGATTATAACAGATATTTTTTCATGTTCAACTTCAATTGAAATACCTCTAAGAACATCAAGTTTAACATTCTTGACAGTTGTAAATGATTTATATAAATCTTCTGCTTTAATGATTATTGACATATCTGTTTTTATTCCCATTTAATTGCTTCAATAGTGTTTACACGTGCTGCTCTTCTAGCTGGAAAATAAGATGCAAGAAATGATAGTATCATTGCGGCACCTGAGACGAAAAAGAAATCTGATAATCTTAATTCAACAGGTAATGCATCAATTTTATATTGTGTCGGATCAAGCGGATAAATGTTATAGTTTATTTGAAGAAAACATATGAAGTAGCCAATTAAAACTCCGACTAGAGTTCCGAATATTCCAATCATCAAACCTTCATACATAAAGATTTTTTTTATGGAATTTTCTTTTACACCCATAGCACGCAGAATTCCAATGTCTCTTTTCTTTTCAATTACAGTCATTGAAAGTGAACCAAGAATATTGAATGTTGCTACCGCAATAATTAATGAAAGCAGAATATAAGCAACCCATCTTTCAATCTGCATAACTGAATAGAGATCTTTATGAAAATCATACCAGGTTGAAACTGAAAAAATATTTTTATCCAGAACAGAATCAAGTTTATTTTTTAATTTAAATGATTGATTTATATCAGTAAGTTTAACTTCATAACCCTGATAGGATTTTTTGTAACCGAGAAGAAATTGTCCGTACTCAAGAGAGATAAACGCTAAACTAGCATCATACTCATTATTTTGTGATGAAAATATTCCACCAACTAAAAAACTTTGTGAATTAGGTAAAGTGAATTGAGTTATGGCTCGTTCAATTCCAGAAGGAGAAATTATTGTAATAGTATCTCCAACTAACGATTGAAGTTTATCAGCTAGTTTTATACCAATTAAGATAACAGGTAAATCGCCTTTATCTTTAAGTTCATCACTGCCAAAGATAATGCTGTTATTAATTCCATATATTTCGTTGGCTTTTTCCGGCTCAACACTTTTCAGATTTATAATTTCCGTCAAATCTCTTCTTAAAGCAAGCACTTTACCGCTCACATACGGTGCGAATTCAATTAAATCAGATTCATTTGATAAGACTTTATCCAGTTTGAGTAAATCATCTTCATTATAATGTGATATGAATTCTATTCTAAGATGGGGATCAAAATTCATTAAATAGGATTGGACTAAACTACCAAATCCGTTGAAGACAGACAGGACAACTATTAATGCAGCTACACCAATTGTAATTCCAAAAGTTGATAGAAATGATATAATGGTGATAAAGTTAAGTTTATGTTTTGAAATAAGATAACGCCGCGCTATGAATCTTTCGAATAACATTAATCAAACCTCAAACTTTTAATGGGTGTTACCTTTGCTGCGATAAAACTTGGAATAATTGAGGCGCCTAAACTTAAGAGTAAAGCGATTGAAGATACAAAAAGAAATGTGATAGGACTTAAGTCAAATGGTACTTTTGTTACGAAATAAACTGATGAGGGTACTGTAATCACATCAAACTGGATTTGAATTTGCATTAAAATAATCGCAAGCAAATTACCGAGGATAATTCCAATTAAACCGATCAAAATTCCCTGGATTAAAAAAATCTTAAGAATTTGTTTTCTGTCTGCTCCAAGTGATTTTAATGTTCCTATTGCATTAGTTTTTTCAAGTACAAGAATCAATAATGTTCCGATGATATTGAATACAGCGACAATAATTATTAATCCAAGAATAATAGGAATAGGTTTTTGTTGTAATTCAATCCAGGTAAAAATATTCCGATGACTTTCAAAGAGAGAACGAGCAAACAGGGGATAGCTTAAATTTTTTCTAAGCAAACTTGTCAGCGAATCTATTTTCTCAATGCTTGTAAGTTGAATATCATACCCATTAATCGATTGACCGATTGAAAAAAGATTTTGTGCATCTGTAAGATTTGTATATGCATAAAGATCATCGTATTCCGCCATTCCGCTTTCAAATATTCCTGTTACAGTAAATTTATCTATGTTAGGCAGATTTTGAGGTGAAGGAGTCTGATCATCTTTCAAAGCAAAGAGAGTAACTTTGTCACCAACTTTAAGCATAAGCTTATTCGCCAATACTTTTCCAATTATTATATGGTTTGAATTTTTATTGCCTAAATCGAAATCACCGCTTATTATATTTTTCTTTAATCTTTCAATTTGACCTTCTACCGGAATTCCAATGACACTGATTCCTTCCTGCCTTTTCTTTGAACTTACTATTGCAAGTTTGGATGCAAAAGGAATTATATTCCTTTTATGTTCACCCAAAAGATTTTCAATTTTTGCAGTGATCTGATTATAATTGTTTACAGTTCCACTGAATGAAGTAATTTTTATATGTGAATCAAAATCAGTGATTTTCTCCTGGATGGTTTTCTCAAATCCGCTCAAAACTGAAAGAGCTATAATCAAAGTAGCCACACCAATGGCAATTCCGACAATCGCAATCTTCGAAATGATATTGAGAAATCCTGATTCTTTACGCGAATTCAGGAATCTGCGGGATATAAAAAGGGAAAATGACATTCTTTTATTATTATTTTATACAAATTTAACGACAATTTAGCTGTATAAAAATCATTTATGCTGCATAATGGAAAATTGCCCAAAAATTGTGTTTTTTAATTATTCAACATATATTTGTGCCTCGTTTGGAAATCATTTATTCATTTCACGATTTTTTTTTATAGTTCCGAAATTTGTTGTTTTATGCATTACTTCTGAACGGAGTTTTATTGAATAGGTTCGTTGAAAATTTGTTTTAGAATGAGCTAATTTAAAAATCGGGGCGTAGCGTAGTCCGGTTATCGCGCCTGCTTTGGGAGCAGGAGGTCGCAGGTTCGAATCCTGCCGCCCCGACAGAAGATTTTATTTTAAAAGCGCCCGTAGCTCAATCGGATAGAGCATCAGCCTTCTAAGCTGGAGGTTAGTGGTTCGAGTCCACTCGGGCGTACAAGT
>JALHTS010000569.1 GCA_022865965.1 Ignavibacteriaceae bacterium | reverse complement strand
ATATTGATCATTATATTGAATTTCTTGAGTCTGTGAATTAATCTGAATGATTCCGGCACGTTTCATAAAAGGACCTATATTTGGTTTGCCCTTTTCATCAAGTGCTAAATTCCAACAGAATATACTCTTCGCCCAGTTTTGTAATATTTCATTAAAACCTTTAGTAATCCTACATATGGCATCACTTGTTAATTCTGAAGTGCCGCCTCCAACTTCTGTCATATGAACATCAATCTCTGGATGAGCATCGTGAACCCAAGTCATAGCTTCAGCAGATCCTTGATAAAGATGATATGCAATTCCACTGACAGTTTCTTTAAAATCTGGGTCATCAAGCATCCATTTCGCTCTTCTCCACATAATATAGTTATGATCCATCAACCAAATCTCAACATTTATATCATTCTTTTTCAAAAGAGGAACCATATAATCACGTATAAATGACATCTCCAGTTCTGGATGCCAATAACAGGCAGGCATCTGACTACATTGATCAGTTTCTGTTTCATTCTGTGTAGTCATAGCATTTAATTTTATTCCAGCTTCGGCATATTCCTGCAAATAACGCAAATAATAATTAGCGAACGCCTCAAGATATTTCTGACGCATCCATCCACCGGTCATTAGTCCACCGGTTTTCATCCAGCCAGGAGGACTCCATGGTGATGATAAAAGATATAGATCAGGATTAATCTCTCGCGCTTTACGAATAGTTGGAATTATATATTCACGGTCATAATCTATAGAAAAATTCTTCATATCTATATCATCTGGAGTATCATTATAACTATAGCAGACCCGTCCAAAGTCACACTGGGCTACAGTAGTTCTACCTATATTAAAATTCATCTTAGAGGGTGAAAAAAAGTTTTCTATTAACTCATTTCTTTTATCTTCTTCAAGCGAATTTATCAAATAACAGGAAGCATCTGTGAAAGCCCCTCCAAAGCCTAATATTTCCTGGTGTTTTTCCTCAGGAAAAACCTCAACAACAGGACTTTTTTCTGTTTTTGCAGTTGCAGTTGGTCCACTAGATTTATAATCTCTTCTCCAGGTAATGTCCCTATTTGCAAATACAGCACCCCTGGTTTCTCTCAATTTCCCCGTTTCATCAGTGCAAGTTACTTTAATCATTATGACACCTCATCCTAAATTTATTTTTTTGAACTACCCAACAATTTTATTTTTTCTATAACCTTTAATTTAATTGCTTCTGCTCCTTCAATAATCCCCTGTAGAAATTCTAAATTATTAAAATTAAACCCACCAACTGCATAATATTCATCTTTAGCTTTATCCAAGATTGTTTTGTTTGACACCAATTGTTTAATAGGCTATCTATCTCCCCTTAATTGAATAAAATTTTGTATTCAAATAACATAATAAGTACATTACTATTGAATCACTATCTAAACTACTGCAATCTACCCTACTTTTTATCTCTTTTAATGCCTCTTGAACTCCATCTGAATCAAGTCTTCTTTATTTCACTTAATGCCTCTTCCATTATAAACACAGAGTTAATATTTTGGAAACTTAGTTACTCTTTTAGAGCTCCCATTGTTATACCTGAAATAAATTGTTTCTGGAAGAACAAGAAAATAATAATTAATGGTAATGTGGCCAGTGTACTACCTGCCATAATTAAGTCATAAGGAACACCGTACATCTGCCCCTGCAGATTGGCTAAAGCAACAGGAACCGTTAGCATTTCCTTTTTATTTGTCACAATAAGCGGCCATAGAAAAAAGTTATAGCTATTCATGAAGCATATAATGCCTAGAGCACCAAGAGCAGGTTTTACTATCGGCATAATAATCTGCCAGAAAATCCTAAATTCATTACATCCATCAATCCTGGCGCTATCGAGAAGGTCATCAGGGACGCCATCAATATACTGTTTTAACAAGAAGACTCCAAATGCCTGAGCCACAAATGGCAAAATTAAAGCAAAGTAAGTATTTATCCAACCAATTTTACTCATAAAAATATATAGAGGTATCATAACTGCCTGCTGTGGAATCATCATAGTAGCCAGTATAAATACAAATAATACTTTTCTTCCAGGCGCCTGTTTGTATTTAGATAAACCAAACCCAGCAGCAGCTGAAACCATTACAGAGATTATCGTAAAACATAGTGCTACAAAAACACTGTTAAAAATATTTCGGGCAAAAGGTATATTAGCAAATAGTCTTACATAGTTATCAAAATGCCATTCCTGCACATACAATTTTGGTGGATAAGTGAAAATGTCACTTATACTTTTAAAAGATGAAATAATCATAAAATAAAAGGGAAACAAAGAAATAACAAATCCAAGTAAAAGGAGAAAATGGAAGATAGTCTTTTTTAGTGATTTCTTATAGTTCATATTATAACCCCTCTTTCCTTGAACCTATTTTTAACTGAACCACAGATAGTACTAAAATAATGACAAAGAGTACATAAGAAATTGCAGAAGCATATCCCATTCTAAACTGCTCAAAAGCCTTGAGATAGAGGAACATCAATATTGTCATGGAAGAACGTAAAGGACCACCATTTGTTAAAATATAAGGTTCTGTGAATATTTTAAATGAACCGATAGTAGACACCATAGTTACAAATAAAATTATCGGACCCATTAATGGTACTGTAATCTTGGTAAATTGTTGAAAAGTACCAGCCCCATCTATTTCAGCTGCTTCGTATAAGCTAGGATTAATATTTTGCAACCCTGCCAGCATAATGATGGAATTATAACCGACCCAGCGCCAGAGTAAAAGTATAACAATTGATGGCTTTGACCAAAAGGTGCTGGTTAAAAACGGTATCTTATTTAATCCTACCAATTCCAAAAGATAATTTACCACACCATAATTTTGATCGAGCAAAAGCGAAAACACAATCCCCACTATAACGGTTGAGGTTACAAAAGGTAAAAAATAACCGGTTCTAAATATTCCAAGAAACCAAACATCTTTATTATTTAATATTACTGCCAGTATTAATGACGCTAAGACAATTAAAGGTACATTAGCTAACCATAGATAAACTGTATTCCATAGTGACTGCCAAAATACTGTATCATTCAGTAATAATTCATAATTTCTAAGTCCAATAAATTCTGAAGTCATACCTGACCATTGATTTAGACTTATATAAAATGAATATAAAACCGGGAATAACATAAATATAGTGAAAAACAGGAAAAAAGGTGTCACAAAATAGTAAAAATGTCTATTCTCAACAATTCTCTGCCAGAGGGTATTGTTTTTCACAAATATCCACTCCTCAAATTTATTTATATTATTAGGGGAAGGACTTTCAAAGTCCTTCCCCTAATAATAACCTAATTTTTTAAGTCTTGCTTATTGGTTCATTATTTTTCTGGTATCATTAGCTGCATCTCTTAAGGCTTCCTCAATAGTTTTCTGACCATTAAGTACCAAGCTTACATTATAGTTTATAGTAGAATCAGGATTTCCAAAAACCTGGTTAGTGTAAATTGTAATATTAAATGTTGCTATCTCATTATCTGCCACTTCACTAATTACTTCCCAAACCTTTTGACCACCAAAAAATTCACTAGGCTGTTTAAAGAAATCTTCTTCATAAATAGGCTTCCAGGATGGAATTACACCTTTTGTTAATACACCCTTATTTGAAGCAGATGCAAATCTAGCAAATGTTACAGCAGCTTCGGTTACTTCGTCAGATTTAAAGACAGGAATAATCCATGAAGAACCACCGAAAGGACCAGCAGCACCTTCAACAAAAGTTGGAGCTGGAGCCATACGCCATTTGCCAGAAGTTTCAGGGGCAACATCTTGTAAACTTCCCTGGAACCATGCACCAGCAAGAACAGTTGCTACCTTACCTTCTTTTAATGCTATATTCCAAGGTGCTTTCCAAGGTATAACATTTAAGCCTATCTCTGCATTATCTATATCTTTCATGGTCTCTAATACAGTATAATTTACCTTTAACTTATCAAGTACTACATTACCATACTTGTCAAATATATTTCCACCAGACATACGCATCATGGAATCCCAGAACCAATTACTTATTTCATACATCTCTCTAGGCCATGGAACCATAGCAACTCCAGTTTTTTCTTTAATAATTTTCCCTGCTTCTATATAATCCTGCCAGGTTACTATATCACTAACATCTACTCCAGCTTCATCAAATATATCTTTACGATAGAACATTACATAAGGACCAACATCTGCAGGAACAGCATAAAATCTTCCATTATATGAAGCGCCATTTAGGGCACCCTGAGTATATTCATCTTTCACAGGTTCAATATATTTTGTTACGTCTTTTAGACCACCGAAATGCGCAAACTGAGTAACATGAGTACCTGAGTTAACAATAGAAAGATCAGGGCCACCTGTACCGGCCGCCATAGCGGCTAACATTTTTACGTTCATATCAGACCAACCAACGCTTTCTATACTTACATTAATATCAGGATGTTCCGCTTCAAAATCAGGTAATATTTGCTCCAAGCGGCTAGGATAAGTACCCCAGGCCCATACAGTTAAATCGATCGCTAATGCTTCAAAAGCAATCATTGACACTAACATAATAACAACTACTGAAATAATGGTAATCTTTTTCATTTTTTGTCTCCTTAAATTTTTTAATACAACTCTTAAAAAATATAATTAATTATCCTCTTCTACCACCCCCTTTAATAAACTACCCCGCAGCAAGCTGACGGGGTATTAGATTAGTGTCAGCTGCTGTGTGTGTAATTGTCGATAGTCTTTTATTCCTTGTTTCTTTATGTAGTTAACTATGCTGTTTTCGTTGCCATGTTGTCCTACTGTGTTTACGAAGTATCCGTCTGACCAAAATTCTCCTCCCCACAGTTGCTCTTTGACTTCTGGACAATCTTGAAATATTTTTCTAGCCGTTATGCTTTTTACTATCTGAATTATTTTAATCCTTTATTTGAAATTTTCATCCTCAATACCTTGAATTTTCTTAAACCCCTCTGCCTGAACACGTTTCCTCTCTTCATTAAAACCTTGACCGATCTCTGCACTAAGCCATCTGTCTACTATGTCCATTGCCACTTTTTCTCCAACAATCCATTTGCCCATACACAAGACATTGGCTCTGTTAATAACATAATGCAGTTCAGCTGT
>JALHTS010000568.1 GCA_022865965.1 Ignavibacteriaceae bacterium | reverse complement strand
CAAGAAAAGTGATATCATTTATTCCAAAGCCTTCAAGTGAACTACTTTCCGAAAGATTTATCTTCAGAAACCTAGCTTCAGCTTCTGGTATTCTTACAAAACTTATATCACATAGATTAGCTGCAACTGAATAAACTTTCTCCCAATTAATAAAATCATCGGAAAGCAAAACCTCAAATGATTTGGCTTGATATTTTGTCAACCAATTAATTTTTAAACCGCCAAATTCTCTCTTTTTTAGAAAATCAAAAAATATAAATTGCTCTTTAACACCATCACTAAGCCAATATGTATTTGATACATTATCAATAACAAAACCTGGATTGTGAGGTTCAATAGATGATGTTGTCCCTTGTATAGGTCGCGGATAAATATTTGTTTCAGGAGCAAGCGGTTCAAACTTCAAGTCATCAATCCAAACAGTTCCTTTTCCTCCTACAAAGGATGCGATAGTAAATTCAATCCTGTTAATTCGTTTTAAGCTTTGATCATTTGTTGGTCCCCACGCAAAGTTAATGTGTCTTTTCTTAATGCGAATCTTTTTCCATTCTCTTGGGAAATCATAATTGCGGTTATTTACCCACCAAACATTTTGCCCGCTGCTGTCAATAAATTTTATTTCAAAGTTGTTTGAGGGTGATTGTGCCCTTATATTAAATGTAAATTCATAATTATCAGGTAAATAGATTGGAAAGAGTTTTTGTATGCCGCCGTAACCAGTCCCTTTTGTAAAATCATAATCAAATCTTATAGCATTACCATTTAATCCAATATCATTTGAAATCGTAAGATTGACTCCATCAGATTTAAACACACTCCAACCACTGCTGGTTTCGAAATCATCAAGAGTTTTAATTTGCGGAAATAGAAAATTATTGAAACATAAAAAAACGAAGAAGATTTTCAGAGGACTTTTTTTTTGAAATTTCATTTAAGCAAAAATTTAATTATCAAAGTTAATTCAGATACATAAATCCAAGTCTGTTCAATCCTTTTTGAATTATCGGATCTTTCATCACATAATTCCAAACCAATCCTGATCTAAAATTTTCAATCATTAATAAAAGAGGCCCTTGGCCAATTCCAATATATTCTTTGTTAAACCAATATAATGTGGGATTGAATGAATCAAAGTAACCATAGGGTCCCCACAACTCTTTACCATATTTTCCATTAAATGATTTGATAGTTGGCAGAACTATTTCAGGGGTAAATACGATTGATGAAATAGCAGCATAAGGTGCGATGGTTCCATCATCAAAGTAATTAAGCTTGGGACCACTTGCACCTCTCCCGGCGTAACCTAAAAACTTCTTGTCTTCAAAATTATAAGTTTCACCAGGTCCATCACTTGCAGAAATTCCCCAGCACAAAGAATCATATCCAATCCAACTATGTGGATTTTCTATTGCATATTGTCTTTGTACTAAAGTTGCTCTTCTTGAGTTTTCAAAATAGTCGATTCCTTTTTCTTTCATATACTTATCAACCAAACCACGAAAATCTATAAACGTCTGTGAGAACTGATGACCAAACAAAGGTGGAAATGCTGCGTGTGAAAGATTAGGATAAGGTGTCCTCCAATCGTAAGAAGCAAGCCATGAGTTATACCCGGCTTCAACATTTATCATTCCGCTTCCTGCAGCAAGAATGTAAAGAAACAGAGCTTCGTTGTATCCATTCCAACCCATAAAATGTAAACCTTCATTTGGCTGCCAGCCCATAGAAATCGTGTTTGAATATTCACCATTTGAAGGCATTTCAAAAAAATCCCATTCAACTCTGTCAATTAATTTTTCTGCAATTAACCGAATTTCATTTTCTGTTCCGTCATCAAGATTAAAGTAGTTTCTTGCAAAGATAATTCCCATCATTAAAAGCCCGGTATCAATAGATGAAAGTTCGCAATTCCATTCACGTGTCCCTGAACTCATTCTAAGGAAATGATAATAAAATCCTTTGTAACCCGTAGCATTTGTATCAGCACTTTGAACAGAATTAATAAAGAACCTAAGCGTATTAAGCGTAATCTTTGCGGCTTTATCTCGTGTGATCCAATTTCTTTCAACACCAACAGCATAAGATGGGAGTGCGAAACCAATTGCAGCAATGCTTGCAGGCGCCCAGCTAGCACTTCTGTCTTTCACCAATCCATTT
>JALHTS010000567.1 GCA_022865965.1 Ignavibacteriaceae bacterium | reverse complement strand
TTATCGCCAGATATTTTATAATAATCAGATAAACTAATAACTAAAAGAGCAGCCTGATCAGATGCGGTTTGTGCAGGAAGCCAGTTCGGCAATTTGATTCCGTCAATTATAACTTCTTCTTTTTCTTTAGGTATAAATCGCTTAATCGCTTCAATTGTTTTTTCAATACTTGCTTTAACTGCTAAAGTTCTTTCAGTGTTCGAATTACCTAAATACTTATATCCTTCCATAATGACCCAAAGCGCTCTCCATGACCACCAGTTTGGTTCTGCTACACTTGTTTTGAAAGTCTTATTTATTGAATTGTCTTCCCAAATGAAATTGTAGAAAAAACCATTCTCCGCCTGCATATATAATAAGAACTCTACAAGGTTATAATATTTATGAAGACTTGAACTGTCGTTGTATGCCTTAAAATATTCTAAATAAAAAATCGCAGCGCGAGCGGCATCATCAACACACGCATAACCTTCATCGTCATCACCAACATATTTATAGTCAGGGGCATTACTATAGATATGAATTACAGCCATTTGTTTTCCATCAACTTCAATTTCTTTGTATAAGTAATCAAGGTGCGATTTATTTACAATGAAAGTTGTTTGACTTTGGGATGTTTCACTGCAAAGTACAATTAGGAAAGAAATTAAAATCCATTTTATAAATAATAGATTTGTTTTCATTATTGCCTTTAACTATTTACATAATGAGAGAAGATATTCGATATTTGTTTCAGCCAGACATATATTCATATCTGCACCTGAATAGTAAATTTTCACTTCTCCGTTAGTTTCAACTATCCAACCATTTGTAAAAGTCACATTTCCAACATCACCAACTCTTTCATAATCATATTCTGGAAAAATTAATGGCGCTTTGGATCTTCCTTTGATGATCCACGGTTTGTTTATGTCTAACAGCACAACACCAATCTTATAACTCATTGAGCTGCCAGAGCCTCTCACGCCATGATATAACATCAACCAGCCTTCCTTTGTTTTTATCGGTGGACTTGAATTTCCTATTTTTCGTTCCTCCCAGGTTCCTGCTTCAGGCTCCATTATAAATTTGTAGCCACCCCAATGAATCAAATCTGAACTTTTACTAATCCATATATCACCTCTTATGCCTGCTGATGGTCTGTCAACTTTCCAATAATATCCATCTATTTTTTCAGGAAAAATAGCGCAGTCTTTATTTGAAGGTTCGGTTATTGGTCCGTGAATTATAAAGTCCTTGAAGTTTTTTGTTTCTGCTAAAATTACTAATGGTTGATATTTCGAGTAACCTGTATATGTTAAATAAAACGTGTTACCTATACGAGTTATGCGAGGATCCTCTATTCCCCATTTTACATATTCATAACATTCTTTATGATCTTCGGGTGTTAAGCAAAGTTTGCTAGCAACTTTAAAATCATAGCCATTAATACTCTCAGCTAAGACTAAACTTGATCTGCCGTTTGGCATTTCAACTCTGCAAAGAAGCAGATATTTATCTTTGTACTTAACCGCAGCAGCGTTAAATATACTGTTGACCTTAAACGGTACAGCATCTTTAGTAATGATTGGATTCTTTATATATTTTTTTATTTCATTCATCAAATTATCCTTTTAATAAATTTTTTTACTCTTTTATTCCGGTTGAAGCCATACTCTGTATAAAATATTTCTGGAAGAATAAATAAGCTAGTACTATAGGCAATGCAAGCATTACAGCTGATGCAAGTTTCACTCCAAGCTGGGAGTCTGCTCTTCCGCCTACCGAGAATAAAGTGACAAGCTGCGGCATTGTCATTAAGCTTTCATCACGAATTACAATCAATGGCCACAATACTTCGTTCCAGGAAGCCATAAATGTTATTATTCCAATTGTCACTATTGCCGGCATCGAGTTAGGCCAAAGTATTCTGAATATTATCTGCAGCTCATTACATCCATCAAGCCTTGCTGCATCAATCAGACTATCAGAAATGGATTTAAAATATTGTCTGAACATAATTATGCTTAATGCATTTATCAGATAAGGCACTATCAATGCCCAGTAAGTATCGATCCATCCGAAATTTACCATAATTATGTACTGGGGTATAAGCGTAATCTGGAATGGTAATGTCATCGTGAAAATAATCACGTAAAAAATTAAATTTCTGCCTTTGAATTCGAGTTTAGATAAGGCATAACCAATCATAGATCCAAAAACCAAAACACCAATCGTGATAGAAGAAGCGACAATGAGGCTATTAATAAATGCTCCGCCGATAGGTATCTTATCAATCATCTGCGAATAACTGCTTAAAGTCAGAGATGTAGGCACAAGTGTCAAATTCCCGATTTCATTTTCCGGGGCGATTGATGCCATCACCATCCAGTAGAATGGATAGACAAATATCAGTGCGCTGACGGTAAGAGCAATATAAAACAATATTGATTTAAACTTTTTCAATGGTTTTTCTCAATGAATTTTTTCTGAATTACTACAACAGCTAAAATGATTAATGCAAAAAACAGACCTAAGGTTGCTGCATATCCCATATGATAATAGAAGAATCCTTGTTTATAGATATAAAGCACAGCAGATATTGTGCTATTTAATGGTCCTCCGCCTGTCATAACATATGGTTCGATAAATAATGAGAATCCACCTATTGTTGAAAGAATCACTACCATAAAAATTGTTGGGTTTATCATTGGCAATGTAATTTTGAAGAATTTTTGCAAATGAGTTGCGCCTTCCAGATCAGCTGCTTCATAATATTGTGTTGGAACTGTTTGGAGACCAACTAAAAAGAGAATGATGTAAAGTCCAACATTTTTCCAGGTAGCCATTACTGCAATTGAAGTCATTGC
>JALHTS010000566.1 GCA_022865965.1 Ignavibacteriaceae bacterium | reverse complement strand
GGCGGTTGGCAGGTAATTGATCTTGGTGTAAACGTAGGCACCGAACAATTCATAAAATCTATTAAAGAAAATAACGTTAAAATTATAGGACTGAGCGCGCTTCTTACAACTACAATGCAAAATATGGAATTGATAGTACAAAAAATTAAAGAAGAATTTAACGATGTTTCTGTGATAATCGGCGGTGCTTCTGTAACTACTGAATTCGCTGATAAGATTAAAGCCGATGCCTACTTCCCCGATCCGCAAGGTATGCTTGATTTCATTAATACTAATTTTACAAATAAAGTAAATTGATTCATGAATAAAGATTTAAAATCTCTTTCCGGAATTTTCGAATTTAATTTTTCCTCTATTAAAGTTAAGCTTACAAAAGAAGAATTTGCTCATTTATTAGGGTATTCAGTAAAGAAGATTCCGCAACCGATTGAAGCTGTTATAAATAATGTTTTAGAATTAATTCCAAAATATTCTGAACCAAAAGGTGGATTTGTAATTCTTTCGGATAAAAAAATAATATTTGAAAGTGATCGGTTTAATATTAATGATACGATCATCCAGAGTGAAAAAATTATTTCAAGATACTTACAGAAATCAGATACTCTGGCAATTTTAGTTGCAACAATTGGAAGCAGATTAGAAAACCTGTCAAAGCAATTTATGGACGATGGTGATATGCTACAAGGATATATAATTGACATAGCGGCATCTGAACTTGTTGAAAATACCGCTGATCTGCTTGAATCAGAATTATTAAAAATAACAAGCAAAAAGAAATTTGGCGTTACAAACAGATATAGTCCCGGTTATTGCGGCTGGAATGTGAACGATCAGCATAAATTATTTTCATTCCTTCCAGATAATTTTTGTGGGATTAGTTTAACTGAAAGCGCACTAATGCTTCCTGTAAAATCTATCAGTGCTATAATCGGGATTGGCAGAAATGCAGAGAAAGAAGATTATCAATGTTCCCTTTGTGATACTGATTTTTGCTACAAACGTGATAAGAAGAAATAATTATGTTGAAATTATTAGAACTGTTAAAAGTTAAAAAAGTTTTGGTCTCTGATGGCGCCTTGGGCACTTATCTTTTTAAGAAAGGACTGCAAATAGGTGAATGTCCCGAGTTATGGAATCTAACAAATGAGAACGAAGTCTTCAGTATTGCAAAAAGTTATATTGATGCAGGATCAGACATCATCGGAACAAATAGTTTTGGCGGTAATAGATTAAAATTAAAACGATACGGGTTTGAGGATAAGGCTTTTACGATAAATAAAACTGCTGCGGTACAACTCCGGATCACATAAAAGTGATTAAAAGTATTGTAGAAAATTGAATTTTTATATCCTCTTTAAGAAAACTTCGAATTAAATTCCTTCACTGCCTCAATCATTGCAATATAGTTTTCATACTTAACGTATTCAGGAACTGAGTTGCCTGAACCGACACAATACCCGCCATTTAATCCGACCTTTTCAATATTATCCAGAACATTTTTTCTTATTTCTTCTTCTGTTCCCCGTGCAAGAAGGTCCACATCAATATTTCCAATCAAACAGAGTTTGTTGCCGTAACGATTCTTTACATCAGTAATATCCATTGCTTTCGGTTCAATCGGATGAATCGCATC
>JALHTS010000565.1 GCA_022865965.1 Ignavibacteriaceae bacterium | reverse complement strand
AGTAGCGGGGGAGGGATTCGAACCCCCGACACGTGGATTATGATTCCACTGCTCTAACCTACTGAGCTACCCCGCCTCAATGTTTTTTAAGGCTGCAAATATAAACACACCCTTAATTTATTCAAAATAGGGGTTTATTAAACTTTTTATTGTTTATAGGTAACAAAATAGGCAAAATAATCAAGTGTTTTGAATTGCAATCCACAACTTATCTATTAATTCTTCAATACCGTATTTAGTTGCAGATGAAAAGATGATAACAGGAGATTTACTCTTTTTAAGTTTGGCTTTTGAAATCTTTGTAATTTCTTTTCTTTCCAGTAAATCCGCTTTTGAAAGTGAGACGATAATATTTTTTTTCACCAGCACTTTACTATAGCTTTTTAATTCATTGTATAAAATATCAAAATCTCTCTGATAATCATCCGAAGTAATATCAATAAGGAACAAAAGAATTTTAGTTCGTTCAATATGCCTGAGAAACTTTATTCCAAGACCTTTACCTTCGTGAGCGCCCTCAATAATTCCCGGAATATCGGCAACTGTAAAACTCTGATAATCTTTATATCTTACAATTCCAAGATTTGGTTCTAACGTTGTAAACGGATAATCGGCAATTTTCGGTCTGGCAGCAGATATTGTTGATATAAGAGTAGACTTCCCTGCATTAGGAAAACCAACTAATCCAACATCTGCAATTAGTTTGAGTTCAAGAATTACTTTTAATGATTCACCGGGTTTGCCTGGTTCTGCAAATCGAGGTGTTCTTCGGGTTGGAGTTGCAAAATTAGAATTGCCTTTCCCACCCCGCCCTCCTTTTGCCAAAACGAATCTTTGATTTTCTTCATTGAGATCGAAAAGAATTTTTCCTGAATCAGCATCTTTAATAATTGTTCCGGGAGGAAGTTTTATCACAATATCTTCCCCATTCTTTCCATCTTTTAACGATGAACCGCCTAGCACACCTTTTTCGGCTTTGTAAATTTTTTTATATCTAAAATCAAGAAGAGTTGAAAGGTTTGAATCAGTCTCGACAATTATATTACCACCATTGCCGCCGTTTCCACCAGAAGGACCACCTTTGGGTACATATTTTTCTCTGCGAAAAGTGACAGCGCCATCACCACCATTGCCGGCGATAACTTCAATCTGGGCATAATCAATGAACATATTAAACCTGATCGAAGTAGTTTGCTACAGCGTTGGTTAGAATTACTGCTTGCTTTGATTGAGGACTAATTTTAATTGAGATGAAGAGAGCTTTCAGAATTTCAGTTGCTTTTTGAAAGTTTTCACATTCGGAAATTTTTTCAACCGTATTTGCAAAATCTTCACTATCAGAATTGAATATTGAATCAGTTATTTTATTTATTTCTTTTGAGCTTAAGTAACTAAAAACATCTCTTTGCTTTTTCTTTGTAACTTTCGGTAATTCCTCTTGAATACTTTCTTCAACCGCTTCTTTTTTCTCCAGAATTTCCGGTTTCGTTAAATCAACTTTTTCTATTTCAATTTTTTCTATGATTGGAGGTTCAGATATTTCTTCTATTTTTGGTTCTTCAATTTGCTCATCAAAATTTTCTTCATCTTCAATTTCTAATTCGTCGAAGTTAACTGTCTCTTCCTCTATTTCTGATTGTTCAATTTCCTTAGGAATATCTTCTTTCTCTTTTTCTTTTGTTTCTATATCTTCAATATTGAGAACTTCTTCATCATCCGGGACAACTGCATCAAAATCTTTTAATTCTTCTTCATAAAATGAAAAAAGTTCTTGTTCATCTTTTTCACTTAAAAGTTCCGGATCTTCAATTACGTCACTTTCATCTTTAGACAATAATTCAAGTAGCTCTTCCTCTGTAGGCGGTTTTTCCTGATCTGTTTTCTGTGACATATCTTCAACAGTTTTGGCAGTAGTTTTTTCTTCAGTTTTTTTATCAGGGTCATCTAAAAAAGAAGAAATAACCATTCCTCCAATTTCGGGATTAACGACTTCTTCTTTTAGTTCATCTGCCAGATCTGTTGATTTCTTTTTATCATCGGTTTGAACTGCTTCGGGTTCTTTGTCAATAATTATTTCTTTTTCCCAAACAGGTTCTTCTTCAAGGATTTCCTCCTCTGGTTCCTTCTCTTCAATTAATTCCTCGATATCTTTTTTAACAATTTCATCCTGAACTAACTCCTGAATAATATTCTCATCGGATTTTTGTTCTTCTTCCAGAAATTCCTCTGTTTGAGTTAATGGTTTTATTTCGGCTTCTTCTAAAGTTTTAACTTTTTCGAAATCACCATCAACTTCGGATTCAGGTTCTTCAGAAGCCGGATTGATTGATTCGGGTTCGACAAGTGTGGCAGAATAAATTATCCTTCTTATATCATCAATATCATATTTTCTTTTGCCCGGATTCGGAATTACACGCTTTAATTTTAATAGATGATCGATAAGATTCTTTTCTTTAAGAAATATTTCAACCGCTTCAACCGAGATATTTTTTTTATTCAATCCACCAATGCTAAATAGATCTGCTATTGATACCAGAGAATTATCTACTAATTTTTCAAAATGAGTAGAAAATAACTCCCTGTCAATTTTGTTAAGGATTAGTTCAAATTCTGTAGAAGAGAGGTTTACAATATTTCTTTTTGACAGATATGATTTAAATACATTCTTCAGATAATCATAAAAGTAAAGGTAATTTAGCACGAGTTCAAGTTCTACAACAGAGATGCTCTTCTTTTCACCAAATATTAATTTCTGCAAAGACCAGTTTGGTTTTAAAATATAACTAACATTAAATGAAACGGCACGTGAGATAAGAACTTTCATATCTTCATAGGATACTTTTTTTGTTTTCTTTATCTCTTCAGCAATCATTGAAAAATGATGATTAATTTTGCTTCCAGAATAATCAAACAAAGAACCCTGAATTAGTTTCTGCCGATCTTCATAAATAAGAAATTCAAATTCTGCGTTTAAATATTGTTTAATAGCAGGATGAATATTCGTTTCAAATAATCTTTCAAATGTGAAAAATGCACCGAGCTTCTTCACGTGATTAAAAGTAAAGTCTGTTATAAATTTTATTTCTGTTTGAAACATAATATTTGAATAGCTTCTAAATTATTTGCAAAAATATAAAAAATCCCGATTAAAGTTCATCTAATAAATGAGTTATCTAAAATAATTAAGGATTATTTCATATTCAGATAAATAATCTATTAAATTCATTATAATTAACTAATAGCACCTGCTGTAGTACTGTCCGGTTTCTTTCTCGCTTTCACATTCAAGAATTATAACTGTTCAGATTGTTTTGCCAGTAAAATACAATTATCTGAAAATTCCTTTTTCAATCGCCCATATTTTCATTTATACACCTTTAAATATACAAATCCCGATTAAATTCTAACCGGGATTTATATTCTTTGATAAGCTTTTTAAGAAATCACGTGTTTCAGTCTTTTGTTTTTTAATTATTTTACACTTCCGCTTCTTGCGATTTGAATTTAGCCATAACAAAATCGCGATTCATTCTTGCAATATTTGTAACAGAAATTCCTTTCGGGCATTCGGCTTCGCATGCATAAGTGTTTGTACAGCTTCCGAAACCAAGTTCATCCATAACTTTTACCATACGCTCTACTCTGCGATAACGTTCCGGTTGACCTTGAGGCAGTAAAGCATACTGAGATACTTTTGCTGAAACAAAAAGCATGGCAGATGCATTTTTACAAGATGCAACACACGCACCGCATCCAATACAAGAAGCTGCATCCATTGCCAAACTTGCTACGTCTTTTGGTATTGGAATCATGTTTGCATCCGGAGTTCCGCCGGTGTTTACAGAAACATATCCACCTGCTTCAAGAATTTTATCGAATCCCGATCGATCTACCATCAAATCTTTTATAATAGGAAATGCCTTTGCCCGGAATGGCTCAACCCAAATAATATCTCCATCTTTAAAGTTTCTCATGTGAAGCTGACACGTAGCAATTTTAGCTAACGGTCCGTGAGGTCTTCCGTTAATGACCAATCCGCAGGTTCCGCAAATGCCTTCACGGCAATCGCTTTCAAAGTGAATTGCCTCTTCATCTTTTGCTTCGAGTCTATTGTTAATTTCATCGATCATTTCAAGGAAAGAAGCGTCAGGTGAAACCTGAACATCGTAGTCAACAAAACTTCCAACAGAGTTTGTGTTTTTCTGTCTCCAGATTTTAAGCTTAAGGTTTAATTTCTTTGCTTCCATTATTTGTAACTCCTTATTGCCGGTTTCACATATTCGAATTCAAGTTTTTCTTTATGAAGATTCCATTTATTTTCACCTGAATACTCCCATGCAGAAACATAAGAATAATTTTCATCATCACGTTTTGCTTCACCATCTTCAAACTGATATTCTGTTCTGAAGTGTCCGCCGCAGGATTCATTCCTATCAAGAGCATCCACAGCCATCAATTCACCAAGTTCAAAATAATCAACCAATCTTCCTGCACGTTCAAGAGTTTGATTTACATCATCACCGCTGCCGGGAATAGTAACATTTTTCCAGAATTCTGCCTTTAATTCCCTGATTTCAATAATCCCCTCTTTCAAACCTTTTTCATTACGCGCCATACCGACTTTGCCCCACATAATTCTTCCAAGCTGTTTGTGAAGATCATCAACCGTTCTTTTACCTTTAATTGAAAGAAGTTTATTGGTGAGATTCTTAACTTCATTTGCAACTCTTTCAAATTCGAGATGATCTGTTTTTACAGCAGTTGGTTTTGCAGAAGCAAGATAATCACCCATTGTGTAGGGGATAACGAAATATCCATCTGCTAATCCTTGCATCAACGCAGAGGCACCTAAACGATTTGCACCGTGATCTGAAAAGTTTGCTTCACCAAGAACAAACAGTCCGGGAATAGTACTCATTAAATTATAATCAACCCAAAGTCCGCCCATAGTGTAATGCGGAGCAGGATAAATCATCATCGGGACTTGATATGGATTTTCTCCCGTAATAGTTTCATAAATCTCAAACAGGTTTCCGTAGCGTTCTTCTATAACGTTTTTACCAAGTCTGTTTATTGCATCTTTAAAATCAAGATAAACAGCTTCTCCACCTTTTACACCGCGACCTTCATCGCAGACTTCTTTTGCTGCTCTTGAAGAAATATCGCGAGGAGATAGATTTCCGAAAGAAGGATATTTTCTTTCGAGATAATAATCTCTTTCATCTTCAGGAATTTCTCCCGGAGGACGCATATCAGCTTTTTTCTTCGATACCCAAACTCTGCCATCATTACGTAATGATTCACTCATCAAAGTTAATTTGGATTGTGATTCACCATGCAGCGGCAAACAGGTTGGATGAATTTGTGTGAAGCTGGGATTTCCGAAGAAAGCACCGCGTTTGTGTGCACGCCAGATTGCAGTTGTATTACAGTTCATTGCGTTTGTTGAAAGGAAGAATACGTTTGCATATCCTCCGGTTGCAAGACAAACAGCGTGTGCCGAATATTTTTCTATCTCACCAGTGAGAAGATTTCTACAGACAATTCCCTTTGCAGCACCATCAACTATAACAACATCAAGCATCTCTCTTCTTGTATAAAGTTTAACAGAGCCTTTATCAATCTGCCGGTTCAGCGCACTAACTGCACCGAGTAAAAGTTGCTGACCCGTTTGTCCTCTTGCATAAAAAGTTCTTGAAACCTGTGCACCTCCGAAAGAACGGTTATCAAGCAGTCCGCCATATTCTCTTGCGAAGGGAACTCCTTGAGCAACACATTGATCCATGATATTTCCGCTTACTTCTGCAAGCCGATGAACATTTGCTTCCCGTGCTCTGAAGTCTCCACCTTTAACAGTATCATAAAATAATCTATAAGTGGAATCACCGTCATTCTGATAGTTTTTTGATGCGTTAATACCGCCTTGTGCGGAAATACTGTGTGCTCTTTTTGCGCTGTCATGAAACGTAAAAGCTTTTACATTATAGCCAAGTTCGCCGAGTGAAGCAGCAGCAGAAGCTCCTGCTAAACCTGTTCCAACAACAATTATATCAAATTTTCTTTTATTAGCCGGATTAACCAGTTTCATATTAAACTTATGATTTGTCCACTTTTCCGAAATGTGTCCTTCGGGCATTTTTGATTCTAACTTTGTCATTGGTTACCTCCGTAAAAGAAAAAGAAATAAATGGGCATTGAAGCAAAACCTGTTGCCATAATTATTGCATAGGCAGTTCCAATTTTTTCAATAAGCGGAGTATATTTTTTGTGAGTCCAGCCAAAAGTTTGGAATGCACTTTGAAAGCTATGATTGAGATGGTATCCAAGAAGAATCATTGCAAGAACATAAAGAATAACATACCACCAGATTCCAAAGAAGTAAACTACTATATCAAAGTATTCATGATTGTCAGCGAACTTCATCGGATCATAGAAGTTAAACCTCCAAAAGAAAGTATAAAGATGAGTGACGAGAAAGATCAAAATAATTGAGCCTGATAAAACCATAGTTCTGGAAAATACATCACTATTTTCAGAAGAACTGTTAATCTTATAATTCATGCCGCGAGCTCTTCTATTTTGAAGCCATAAAGACAAACCGTTATAAATGTGGAAAAGAAATGCAGCCAGAAGCACAACTTCGATTACCCGGATTAAAGGCTTAACAACATCAAGTGCGCTTACATAGCCATTGAACACATTAGGTCCAAAAAACAAAGTGATATTTCCGATCAGGTGAATGATCAGAAAAATGATCAGAAAACTCCCTGTGACCGCCATAGTAATTTTTTTGCCGATCGAGGAGTTTGCAAATTTTAGAAACCAACCCATTATAAAACTCCTTCTGATTCAGTATGATTAAATTGAAAAATGAGTTTGATAGGAAGATATTTTGAATTGTAACAAGGCT
>JALHTS010000564.1 GCA_022865965.1 Ignavibacteriaceae bacterium | reverse complement strand
ATCTGTAATTTCACCCGCTGAAAGTTTACCAGCTATTCCCACAGCTATTCCAGTAATAAGAAATACAGCCGCCAATTCTTCGATAAACCATCCGTATTTAAGCACGCCAAAAATTAATACGGCTAGTCCTGCCAGAAATACAAACAGAACCACTTTATGGCGGACTGATAGTCCATCAAATTTATGAACTGCAGAAAGATCAATGTTTTTCTTTTTCTCAATATCTTTTTTATATGTCACACTTTTTTCAGGATTTTTCTTAATCTTCTTTGCATAAAACATCACAAAGGAAATTGCAACTGCAGTTGTTATAAGCCAAACAATAAACCTATATATCATTCCCGAAAACAATGGTAGTCCAGCAATATTCTGTGCAATTCCTACTGTAAAAGGATTTAAAAATGCTCCAGCAAAACCGGCACCTGCTGCAACAAACGGTATAGCAACACCTGTAATTGTATCATAGCCAAGTGTTAATGCAAGTGGCACAAAGATTAAGATAAATGGAATAATTTCCTCGCTCATACCAAATATTGCACCCGCAAGAGAAAATATCGTCATAAAAACCGGGATTAGCATGATCCTAACTGCCCGTGAATTTTGATAAGCATTAGCAATTCCTAAAATTGCTGAGTCAACCGCCTGTGTTTTTTGAAATACCGAAAAAGCTCCCCCAACTATCAACACTAGCCCAATAATCAATGAAGCATCGACAAATCCTTGGATCGGAGCTTTTAATATTTCAGCAATGCCTTGTGGGTTAGAAGGTACAAAATGAAAAGTCCCATTTATAACTTCTTCTCTTCCATTAACCATTTTTGTTTGATAATATCCACCGGGGATTATCCACGTCATTGCAGCCGTAATTATCAGCAGGAAAAAAATAATTGTAAAAGTATTTGGTATTTTTATTTTGCTTAACTTCATTCAATAACTTCTTTGGATTTAAGATCAAACTTATCACCATTGATTAAAACATGAAACTTCATATCACTGATTCCGAGATTTCCTTTATTATCTTCACGAATATTATGTGATTCTGTGGGATCATACACCAAAACTTGGTTATTACCAAGAACTTCAAAGGTATCATTAGGATAAACTATGATTGCTGTCGATTCATCAATAGCAATGCCGATAAGGTTTGGATGTTCAATTAAAGTAGAAATTGTTCTGTTATGTCTTTTTCTTTTTAAAAAATGCTGATCGATTATAACTGTTTTCAAGAAACCAAAACCCTGTATTGTTTCGATATTGCCTTTTTCAAT
This sequence comes from Ignavibacteriaceae bacterium, assembly GCA_022865965.1. Taxonomy (GTDB): domain Bacteria; phylum Bacteroidota; class Ignavibacteria; order Ignavibacteriales; family Ignavibacteriaceae; genus JAGXRK01. Next base: position 1,574 of record JALHTS010000564.1, on the reverse strand, counting down.
CGTTACAAATGATCGAGTCGAATCTTTATTAACTAATTCATTTCCGGTAATCATAACCTCACTCATAACAGCAGCGCCAGCACTAGAGCCGCCAACCGTTCCGCCATTATTATATATATCAAAAACTTTTGCAAGTAGTTTCGTTCCAAGCATATCTCTGGTTAAATCACTTTGATCACCACCAGTAAAGAAAACAGCATTTGCCCATTCCATTTTTTTTAAGTTAGCTTCGTTATCAGCTGTTTCTCTTGAAAATAGGATGTAATCTGCCTTTGCCCCTAATTTGTTAAAAGTTTTCTGCTCTATTTCACTATTTAGTTTTGGTTCTGAACCTGCATTTGGAATAATAATTATACGTGCATCGTATCCACCTGCTAATTCAACAAACTTTTTCTCAATCTCGTGTGTTTGAGCTCCACCAACAATTAACAGCTTTCCCTTTGTTTGCGAATAAATTTGAAGAGAAAATATAAACACTAAAATAAAAACCGAATAAAATATTTTTTTCATATCTCTAATCCTTTTTAATTAGCTCTAAAGCTATTTCTGCTGTTTTGATAAGATCTTCAATAAAAATAAATTCATCATTGGAGTGTGGATTTTGAGCACCAATACCGAGATTGATTGATTCTATACCGCGTCCATTTAGTGAATTTGCATCACTACCACCGAGAGAACTTTTTGGCGTAGGGATTAAACCAACTTTTTTTAACACATTAATGGTATCTCTGTAAACTTCGGAATCTTCGGGAACAGTAAAAGGCATGAAATCCCAATCATATATCAATTCAATCCTGGCCCCTACTAATTCAGATTCTTTTTTAAAAGCATCTACCAACAAATTGAAATAGTTTTCAGCTTTTTTCAGATCAAACGATCTTACCTCGCCTTCAAGTTCTGTTAATTCAGGAATAACATTTACTGCTGCTCCACCTTTTAGAACTCCGATATTCATGGTAGTTTCTTCATCAATTCTGCCTAAAGGAAGATTACTCATTGCTTTAGCTGCAACTAAAAGTGAGTTAATGCCTTTTTCAGGTGCAATACCGGAATGAGAAGCTTTTCCGACAACTTTAATTTTAAAACCAAGTGCACCACAAGCTGAGTGAATAAAATTTCCAGGTCTATATCCGGAATCAAAGACAAATCCCTTTTTAACACTTCCGTTTATTCCAAGATTTTTTGATCCAAACAAAGTAGTTTCTTCACAGGTTGTAAAAACAACCGTAAAATCTTTCACAGGAATTTTCTCTCTAGCGATTCTTTCTAATGTATAAAGCAAAGCCGAAACTCCGGCTCTATTATCAACACCAAGCACAGTATCACCAGAAGAAACTATTTTATCCTTTTCAATTATTGGTTTTACATTCTCTGTTGGTCGTGCTGTATCCATATGTGAAGAAAGAAGGAAATCGCCACCGCTTCCTACTTTACAAATAAGATTTCCTGTATTGCTGTTTGAGTGTTCTTTGGAATCGTCTTCAGTAATTGAGTAATTGTACTCTGAAAGAAATGATTTTATAAAATCAGCGAGTGGTTTTTCATTACCTGAGAGCGCATTTATTCTGGATGTT